>CBDVDY010000005.1:0-27422 GCA_965372875.1 uncultured Alphaproteobacteria bacterium
CGCCGCCGCGCCGGCGGCGCTTGGCGTGAACTCGGCGTAGCCCTTTTCCTCGAGCTCGAGCGCCAGTTCCTTGCCGCCCGAGCGGGCGATCCTGCCGTGCGCCAGCACGTGCACGTAATCGGGCACGATGTAGTCCAAAAGCCGCTGGTAGTGCGTGATCACCAGCATCGAGCGCTCCGGCCCGCGCAGGGCGTTGACGCCGTCGGCGACGATCTTGAGCGCGTCGATATCGAGGCCGCTGTCGGTCTCGTCGAGGATCGCGAAGGCCGGGTCGAGCACCGCCATCTGCAGCGCCTCGTTGCGCTTCTTCTCGCCGCCCGAAAAGCCGACATTGACCGCGCGCTTGAGCATCTCGTCGGTGATGTCGAGGATCTTGGTCTTCCGGCGCACCAGCTTGAGGAAATCCATGGCGTCGAGCGGCCCTTCGCCCTTGTGCTTGCGCAGCGCGTTGAACGCGGTCTTGAGGAAATTCATGTTCGAGACGCCGGGGATTTCGACCGGGTACTGGAAAGCCAGGAACACGCCCTCGGCGGCGCGCTCTTCGGGCGCCAACGCCAGCAAATCCTGGCCGCGATAGCGCACCGTGCCCGCAATCACCTCGTAGCCCTCGCGCCCGGCGAGCGCGAAGGCGAGCGTCGACTTGCCCGAGCCGTTCGGCCCCATGATGGCGTGCACCTCGCCGGCGCCGACAGTCAGGTCGACCCCCTTGAGGATCTCGGTCCCGTCGACCGAGACGTGCAGATTTTCGATTTCCAGCATTGCCGTCATTTACGTCCGTAACTCCACTTCGCTAACGACCCCTCACCCCGGCCCTCTCCCCCAAGGGGAGAGGGAGTTGCATCGAGCCCGCTTGAGTCCCCTCTCCCCTCGGGGGAGAGGGTTAGGGTGAGGGGTACAATAAAATTACCCCACGCTGCCTTCGAGGCTGATGCCGACGAGCTTTTGCGCCTCGACCGCGAATTCCATCGGCAGCTCCTGCAGCACTTCCTTGCAGAATCCGTTGACGATCAGCGCCACCGCGTCCTCCTCGCCGAGCCCGCGCTGGCGGCAATAGAACATCTGGTCCTCGCTGATCTTCGAGGTCGTGGCCTCGTGCTCGACCCGCGCGCTTTTGTTGCGGCTCTCGATATAGGGCACGGTGTGAGCGCCGCAGCGGTCGCCGATGAGCAGCGAATCGCATTGCGTGTGGTTGCGCGCGCCGTCGGCCTTGGGCATCATTTTGACCAGTCCGCGATAGGTGCTCTGCGCCCTGCCGGCGGAAATTCCCTTGGCGATGATGCGCGACTTCGTGTTGCGGCCGATATGGATCATCTTGGTGCCGGTGTCGGCCTGCTGGCAATTGTTGGTGATGGCGATGGAATAGAACTCGCCCACCGAGTTGTCGCCCTGCAGGATGCAGCTCGGATACTTCCAGGTGATGGCCGAGCCGGTCTCCACCTGGGTCCAGGAGATTTTCGAGTTGCGGCCGCGGCAGGCGCCGCGCTTGGTGACGAAGTTGTAGATGCCGCCCTTGCCGTTCTTGTCGCCCGGGTACCAGTTCTGCACCGTGGAGTACTTGATCTCGGCGTCGTCCAGCGCCACCAGCTCGACCACGGCGGCGTGCAGCTGGTTCTCGTCGCGCATCGGCGCGGTGCAGCCTTCGAGGTAGCTGACGTAGGAGCCCGCCTCGGCGATGATCAGGGTGCGCTCGAACTGGCCGGTGTTGGCGGCGTTGATGCGGAAATAGGTGGACAGCTCCATGGGGCAGCGCACCCCCTTGGGGATGTAGACGAAGGAGCCGTCGGTGTAGACCGCCGAATTCAGCGTGGCGAAGTAGTTGTCCGAATAGGGCACCACCGATCCCATGTACTGCCGCACCAGTTCGGGATGCTCCCGTACCGCCTCGGATATCGGGCAGAAGATGACGCCGGCTTCCTCGAGCGTCTTCTTGAAGGTCGTGGCGACCGAGACGCTGTCGAACACCGCGTCGACGGCGACGTTCTTGACGCCGGCCAGAATCTCCTGCTCGTGCAGCGGGATGCCGAGTTTCTCGTAGGTGCGCAGCAATTCCGGATCGACGTCGTCCAGGCTGGCGGGCCCGTCGGCGGCCGATTTCGGCGCCGAGTAGTAATAGGCGTCCTGGTAATCGATGGTTGGGTAGCCGACCTTGGCCCAATTAGGCTCGGTCATGGTCAGCCAGTGGCGGTAGGCCTTGAGCCGCCATTCGAGGAGCCATTCGGGCTCCTGCTTCTTGGCCGAGATGAAGCGGACGATGTCCTCGTTCAGCCCCTTGGGCGCGGTTTCCGCCTCGATGTCGGTGACGAAGCCGTACTTGTACTTTTCGTCGGTGAGCGCGCGGACCCGATCGGTGGTTTCCTGGGTGGCCGCCATCTCAGATGCCTCCGGTCCGCGCCGTCTCGGCGCCGCAAGGGGGAGCGGCGATGGGAATGCTGAACAGCGGCGCCGCCATGTCGGACAGGGTGACGCTTTCCAGCGCCTCGCGGATCGCCATGTTGACCTTGTCCCAGTTGCCGCGCATCGGGCACAGGCTCTCGACGTCGCAATTGCCGGTGGCGCCATCGACGCACGAGGTCAGCGAAATCGGCCCTTCCAGGGCCCGGATGATTTCCATCACCGTGATCGCTTCGGGCGCGCGGCTCAGCACGTAGCCGCCGGCCGCACCCCGCTGCGAGGCGACGATGCCGTCGCGCGTCAGCATCTTCAGGAGCTTGGCGACGGTCGGCAACGGCACGGTGCTGCCCTCGGCCAAGTGCGGCGCGGTCTGCACCTCGCCCGGCGCGTTGGCCATCCGCGTCAGCACGACGACGGCGTAGTCGGTCAAGCGATTCAGCCTGATCATGGCAGGCCCTCCTAATTGGGACCAAATTTGTCCTGTTTGTAGCTGTTACATATCCCATGCCGGCTAAAAATCAACCCTTATTCTATGGTTTCCGGAGGGTTAACGCGCGAATCGGCGGCTCGCACCGTGACGCAAGGCTCGCACAAAGGGACATTTGCGGCTATTCGGCTTACTATCGCGGCCGCAAGCAGGGAGGTGCGACATGACGATACTCGACGGCCAGCGCGTTATCGCGATCGAGGAGCATTATTACGACGAGGCCGTTGCCGGCCATTTTCAGGGTCTGGATGCGCGGACCGGCGGCTTCGTCCGGGAAAAGCTGGAGGAAGTCGGCGAGGCGCGCATCAAATCCATGGACGAGGCGGGCATCGACGTGCAGGTGCTGTCCCATGGCGCCCCGTCGACGCAAAAGCTGGATGCCGAAACCGGGGTCCGCGTGGCGCGCGCGGCGAACGACCGGCTGAATGAAATCTGCCGGACCCATCCCACCCGCTTCGCCGGCTTTGCCGCCTTGCCGACAGCCGATCCCAAGGCGTCGGCGGACGAGCTCGAGCGCTGCGTCGACAAGCTGGGCTTCAAGGGGGCGATGATCCACGGCCTGACCGGCGGCGAGCTGTTTTTCGACGACCAGCAATTCTGGCCGATCTACGAGCGCGCGCAGGCGCTGGACGTGCCGCTTTACATCCATCCCGCGATTCCGCACCCGGCCGTGATCGACGCCTATCTGAAGGATTACATGGACAAGTTTCCCGGCATTCTCAATGCCGGCTGGGGCTTCACCATGGAGACCGCGACCGCCGGTATTCGCATCGTCCTGTCGGGCGTGCTGGAAAAATACCCCGGCAGCAAGATCATTCTCGGACATCTGGGCGAGACCCTGCCCTTTCTTATGTGGCGGATCGACCTGGCGCTCAATCGGCCGGGCAACGAGGGCGTGGCATTTCGCGATCTCTTCCAAGCGCATTTCCACATCACCACGTCGGGATTTTTCTCCGACCCGGCCCTGTTGCTGTGTATCCAGGAAATGGGCATCGACCGCATTCTCTTCGCCGTGGACTATCCGTTCGTCCCCAACGAGCCCGGCCCCAAATGGATGGAGCGGTTGATGCTCAATACCGAGGACAAGGCGAAAATCCTGCACGGCAACGCCGAAAAGCTGCTGCGCATGGGCTGACGCGGCTCACGCCCCGAAATGCAGCAAACCCTTTGGCTACGTCATATTTTGCTATAGTCTGGGCCATACTCCTCGAATAAGAAGGCGGTAGGCCCGAAGGCAGGGGTATGGAGAAGGGAATTTAAGGGAGGAAGTATAATGGGTAGAAGTTTGACATTTTCGCGCTCGCTGGTTGTCGTGGGCGCGGTCTCCGTGGCGCTTGCCGTGTCTTCCGGCGCCGCGCTGGCGCAGACGAAACTGTCCGTCGGCATGCCGACCTCGCCGCCCAACATCGTGCACATGCCGATGTTCGTGGCGAACGATCTCGGCTTCTTCAAGGAAGAAGGGCTTGAGGTCGAAATCCTGGCCTTCGAGGGCGGGGTGAAATCGTTCCGCGCCGCGGTGTCGGGAGACATCGACGTCGCGGTGGGCTCCGGCGCGTTTTCCATCGTCGGCCGCGGCCGCGGCGCCAAGACCAAGTTGATCCTGTCCAACGCGCCCAAGCTCGAAGTCACCATGGTGGGCCAGGGAAACATCAAGACTCTCGCCGATCTCAAGGGAAAGCGCATCGGTATCCAGCAGCCGGGCGGATTCGCCTGGGTGCTGAGCATGAAGGTGCTGCGCATGGCCAAGCTCAAAAAGACCGACGTCGATTTCGTCAGCATCCTCAGCGAGGACGTGCCGCCGCTGGTCGCCGGCCAGATCGACACCGCCATCCTGCACGTCGAGCAGGAGATGGTGGCCATAAGCAAAAAACCCGATCTCCACGTCCTCGCCCGGCTGTGGGAAGTCGCGCCGAAGCAGCTTTACAGCGTCATGGCCGTGAAGGAGGACACCATCGCCAAGAACCGCAAGGCGCTGGTGGCGCTGGCCAAGGGTCACATCAGGGCGACCCGGCTGATGTACAGCGATCCGGACAGGGTGCTGCCGATCATCGTCAAGCACACCGGTCTCAGCGAGAAGATCATCGCCAAGGCCTACAAGATCCTCGTCGACAGTTGCATCTGGGACGCCAATCACGGGCTGTCGCGGGAACGGATCGGGTTCACCACCATGCTCATGGTCAAGGTCGGCAACATCGAGAAGGCCAAGGCCCCCAAATACGAGGATACGGTCGACCTTTCCATTGCCGAGGCGGCGCTGAAGGATCTGGGTGCGTGGAAGGGTCCGGTCTGCGCCAGCTAGGGCTAGCAGTCTCAACGCGGCAACCGCGCTGAATTAGCAGGGTAAGTACCGCCGGCTGGCGAGGGGACCGGCCGGCGGCGCCCCGCGTGGCCGCTAGCCGCCAGCACACGCCAGCCAAACAGGAGCAAATTCCGTGAGCAATCAAGTGGAAGCCGTCGGCGCCAAGGACCAAGGCGGGGCCGCCGCCGGGCCCGCGCGCGCCGCCGATGATAGGGTGCCGCTGTGGGAACGGCCGTATATATTCCGGCTCGGCTCGCTGATCATCGTCCTTGCCATCTGGGAGATCGTCGGACCGACGGTCAACCCGATCTTCTTCACCTACCCGTCCGCCATCGTCCTGGCGTTTTTCGACCTGATCGAAAACGGCGAGCTGCAGAAATATTCCCTGCAAAGCCTCGAGATTCTGTTTTACGGCATGGTTGCGGCCATCTCCGTCGGCATCCCGCTGGGCGTCGTCATGGCGCGCTTCCGCCAGGTCGACTGGACGCTCGACATTTACATAAACGCGCTTTACGCGACGCCGATGGTGGCGCTGGTGCCGATCCTGGTGCTGTGGCTCGGCATCCGCGTGGAGGCCAAGGTCACCGTCGTCTTCCTGTTCGCCCTGTTTCCCATTCTGATCAACACCTATCAGGGCGTGCGCGAGGTCGACCCCCATATCGTCGAGGTGGCGAAATCGTTCCGCTCGTCCGAACGGCACATGTGGCGCGACGTTCTCCTGCCCTGGGCGGTGCCCTATATCGCCGCCGGGATCCGACTCGCCATCGGCCGCGCCTTGGTCGGCATGATCATCGCCGAGTTCTACACCTCGATCTCGGGCCTCGGTTACATGATCACCCGCTACGCCCACATATTCCGCATGGACCGGACCTTCGTTCCGGTCATCCTGCTGATGTTCATGGGCGTCTCGCTGACCGCGGCGCTGGGTTATTTGGAGCGCCGTGTCGCTCCGTGGAAAAGCCAGGACCGCTGAGGTACTACGGCGGATGAAAGGAGCGACCGGATGACCGGCAACGGCGAAGAGCGCATCACCATCACGGGCGTCGGCAAGCGCTTTGGCGACCTTCAGGTGTTCGAGGGGATCGATCTCACGGTCGGCGAGCGCGAGATTCTGACCATTGTCGGGCCGTCGGGCTGCGGCAAGACCACGCTGCTCCGCTGCATCGACGGCCTGCTGCCATACGACGAGGGGGAGATTCGCGTCGAGGGCAATCTGGTTACCGAACCGCGCGAGGGCGTGGCCATGGTGTTTCAGCATTTCGGCCTGTTTCCATGGAAGACGGTCTGGGACAACGTCGCCTACGGCCTGCGGCTGTCCGGCGTATCCAAGCGCGAGATCGCCGAGCGGGTGCCCGAGTTCATCAACCTGGTCGGGTTGCAGGGCTTCGAGCGCGCCTACCCCTATCAGCTCTCGGGCGGCATGCAGCAGCGCTGCGGGCTGGCCCGGGCGCTCGCCGTGCGGCCGAGCGTGTTGCTGATGGACGAGCCGTTCGCGTCGGTCGATGCGCAGACCCGCGAGATTCTCCAGTTCGAGCTGATGCACATCTGGGAAAGCCGGCCCACGACGATGGTGTTCGTCACCCATTCGATCGAGGAGGCGGTGCTCATGGGCGACCGGGTGGTCGTCCTCAAGGGCCGGCCGTCCAACGTGTTCGAGACGGTCGAGGTCGATCTGCCGCACCCGCGCAACCGGGCCACCCTGGCCGAGCCGCGCTTCGCCGAGATTCGCGAATATGTCTGGAGCATGCTGATGGACGAGGCCAGGGCGGCGGAGCTGGAGCTCGAGGGCTAGGGCGTTGGCCGGTTAGTTTTATTCGCTCCGATTATTTCCTCCCGCTACGTGAGACCGGTAGGTACGGGCGGGTTTCAAACCCGCCCCTACCTGCTCCTGTCCTTGACCCCTCACCCCGCATCTTGGATCGCCCGCCAGATGCGCTCCGGGCTCGCCGGCAGCCCGATGTCCTGCACGCCCACCGAATGCAGGGCGTCCAGGACGGCGTTGATGACCGCCGGGGTGGCGGCCACGGTGCCGCCTTCGCCCGCGCCCTTGACGCCGATCGGGTTGGTCTTGCACGGCACCTCGTGAAGGCCGATCCGCATCGGCGGGAAGGTATCGGCCCGAGGCATGGCGTAATCCATGAACGAGCCCGAGAGCAGCTGGCCGCTGCCGCGATCGTAATGGATGTTCTCCATCAGCGCCTGGCCGACGCCCTGGGCGATACCCCCCTGAACCTGTCCGTCGACCAGCAGCGGGTTGATGACGATTCCGACGTCGTCCACCGCGGCGTAGCGGTCGAGGCGGACTTCCCCCGTCTCGCGATCGATTTCCACTTCGCAAATATGGCAGCCGTTGGGAAAGCTCGACTGCGTCACGCCGAAGGCGCCCTTTCCCGCGAGGCCGATGCCGTAATCGATGGGCACGCCCATCGGCCGGAACGACGCCACCGCCACGTCGGCAATCGTCATGGACATGTCGGTTCCCGATACGTGGAACGCGCCATCCTTGAACTCCACGTCGTCCTCGGCCGCCTCGAGCAGGTGCGCGGCGAGCTTGGCGCCCTTGTCGATGACGTCGTCCGCGGCCAGGCGCAGCGCGCTGCCGCCCACGGTCATGCTGCGCGAAGCATAGGTGCCGCGGCCGATATGAACCTGAGCCGTGTCGCCCTGGCTGAAGCCGATCGCCTCGAAGGGCACGCCCAGCCAGTCGGCCACCATCTGCGCGTAAATCGTCTCGTGGCCCTGGCCGTGCGAGTGCGTGCCGGCAACGATGGTAAGCGAACCGCCGGGATCGAAACGGATTTCCATCTGCTCGTTGAAGATGCCGGTGTCGTCGATGTAGTAAACCAGGCCGCGGCCGCGCAGCCGGCCCCGCGCCTCGCTTGCCTTGCGGCGGCCGTCGAGGCCGTGCCAATCGGCGAGTACTATGCATTTTTCCATGATTGTCTCGAACTCGCCGGAATCGTAAATGAAATGCGTGTGAGTCTCGTACGGCATCTTCTCCGGGCCAATGAAATTGCGCCGCCTGAGCTCGAGCCCGTCGATGCCGGTCTCGCGCGCCGCCTGGTCGATCAGCCGCTCGACGATGTAAATCGCTTCCGGCCGCCCGGCGCCGCGGTAGGGCGTGGTCGGCGGCGTGTTGGTCAGGACGGCGCTGTTTTGCACGTCGATCGCCGGGATGTCGTAGACCGACGGCGCCAGGCGCAGCGAGAAGACCACCGGCACGCAACCGGAGCCCACGATATAGGCGCCGACGTTGTGCAGGGAGCGCCAGCGCAAGGCCAGGATCCGGCCGTCCCCGTCGAGCGCCAGTTCGGCCTCGACGTGCTGGTCGCGCCCCTGGTCGTCGCCGAGGAAGGATTCCGACCGGCTCGCCGTCCACTTGACGGGCCGGCCGAGCCGGCGGGCCGCCCAAACCACCAGAACGTCCTCGGGATAAAGCGTCGTCTTCATGCCGAAGCCGCCGCCCACGTCGAGCGCCACCACGCGCACGTTCGCTTCCGGCACCCCGAGGATATTTTGCGCGATCGTGGTGCGCATGCCGTGCGGATTCTGCGTGCTGCTGTAAAGCACCGTCCGGTCGTCGGCCGGGTTGTAGTCGCCGATGGACGAGCGCGGCTCCATGGCGCAGGCCGTGAGCCGGTTGTTGTAAATCGAAACGCGGGAGACATGGGCGGCGGATTCGAAGGCAAGCGCCGTCTTCTCGGCGTCGCCCATGCGCAGCGTGAACGATATGTTGTTCTCCGCGCCCTCGTATAGAAGGGGCGCGCCGTCGGCCACCGCTTCCTTGGCGTCCACCACCAGCGGCAGTTCCCGGTATTCGACCCGCACCAAATCGGCGGCGTCGCGCGCGTGGCCTTGGGTGTCGGCGACAACCATTGCCACCCGCTCGCCGACGTGGCGAACCCGGCCCACGGCGAGCGCGCTGCGCGCGGTCCGATAGCCCTTGGGACCGCCCATATCCTCGGGCATGAAGCCCGGCGGGATGCTGCCCAGGCCGTCGGCGGCATAGTCGTCGCCGGTCAGTACCGCCAATATTCCGGGCGCGGCGCCCGCTTCCTTGGCGTCGATCGAAACGATATCGGCATGGGGCCGCGACGAATACACCACGCAGGCATGGGCCTGGTTGGGCAGGTTGACGTCGTCGGTATAGCTTCCGCGGCCGGTCAGAAACCGCTCATCCTCCTTCCGTCTGACGGGCTGGCCGATGCCAAATCGCATGCCTGAATCTCCGTTTCCGGGTCCGTCTCCACCCCAACTCCATGAAATTTCAGATTACCAGAATCCGATTGATAACGACAACGAAGGATAGGACATTGGCAGACGCGCCGGCTGGCGCCGCATGGAACGGAGGTGGCGGAAATGGGCGTGACGGGTCTGGAGAGCGTCATCTTCGGGGTCGAGGATTTCGAGGCCTGCGTGCGGTTCTGGTCCGATTTCGGTCTCGGCCAGCAAACGGCGGGCGCGGATACGACGGACGGGGATGCGGCGGTCTTCCGCACCGCCGAGGGCGCCTCGGTAATCGTGCGGCATATGGGCGATCCGTCGTTGCCGCCGGCGCCGGTCGAGGGATCGACGGCCCGCGAAATCATCTGGGGCGTGGACACGCACGAGGCGCTGGCGGCGCTCGGCGGCCGGCTCGGGGCGGAGCGCGAGGTGCGCCAGGACGACGACGGCACCCTGCACGCCACCGACCCGTGCGGCTACGCGATCGGCTTCCGCCTGCGCACGACCAAGCCCGTCGAGCACGAGCCAACCCACTACAACGCGCCCAACCGGCCGGCGCGGATCGATCGCGCGGCGACGCTTTACGACAGCGCGACCCCGCAGCATCTTGCCCACGTCGTGCTGCTGGCGCCCGAACTCGACGCGATGGCCACTTTCTACGAGGAGATGCTGGGCTTCAAGCTGACCGACCGCTATCCCGGGAACGGCCATTTCTATCGGGCGCCCGGCACGGCGGACCATCACAGTCTGTTCCTGCTGCGGCGCGGCGACGCCATCGGTTTCCATCACGTCGCCTTTGACGTGCGCGACATCCACGAAGTCTTCGGCGGCGGCTTTCACATGACCAAGCGTGGCTGGGAGACCCATCTGGGCCCGGGCCGGCACCCGATCTCGTCGGCTTATTTCTGGTATTTCCGGAATCCCTGCGGCGGCGCCGCGGAATACGATTTCGACACCGACGTGGTCACCGACGCATGGCGGCCCCGTGATTTCGAACCGGGCCCGGAGGCCTTCGCCGAATGGGCGCTCGAGGACGGCATCGAGCGTTACCAGGGGATGCAGACGACAAAGACGTAAACCCCCTGTATTCTCGATCCGCGCCGCGTCTAGATGGGTGGCCGCGGCAAGGGAGGTCGCATTGGCGACGACGACGGTTACCACGGACAAACAACCATCTCCGGCCACGCGGGCGCTGCCGCTCCTCGACCTTGCCCCCTTCCTGGAGGGCCAGTCGGGCGCCGAGGAGGCGCTGGCGCAAGAGCTTCGGTTCGCCTGCGAAAATCTTGGCTTCCTGGCCGTCTCGAACCACGGCGTCGAGCCAACCCTGATCGACCGCGCCTTTGCCGAGACCAGGCGGTTTCACGAGCTGCCGCCGGAAGCGAAACTGGCGATCGAGATCAACCGCAACCAGCGCGGCTACGTCCCGCCCAAGGCCACCCTGGTCAAGCATTCCCGATACAACGAAAACACCAAGCTCGACAGCAACGCGACCTTCGTCGTGGCCACCGAGCACGAGGCCGACAATCCCCATCGCCGGGCCGGCAAGCAGTTCTACGACGAGAACCAGTGGCCGGCGGATCTGCCGGGCTTCCGCGAGACGGTGACCGAGCTGCTCGATACCCTCACCGCCCTGGGCAAATCGCTGCTGCCGGTCTGGGCGCGCGCGCTCGATCTGCCGAGAGATTTCTTCGAGCCCTATTTCGTCGACAACTACACCTATTGCCGCCTGGCCCATTATCCGCCGAATCCCGATCTGGCCGAGAACGAGTTCGGCATCGGGCCGCACGCGGATACCGGCTTCATGACCTTCCTTCCCCAGGCCGACGTGGCGGGTCTGGAAATTCTCGACCCCGACGGCGCCTGGTTCCGGCCGGAGCCGGTGCCGGGCTGCATGATCGTCAACACCGGGCAGTTTTTGGAGCGCTGGTCGAACGAACGCTTCCGGGCCACGCCGCACCGGGTCATTCCGCCGCCCGACCGGGACCGCTACTCGGTCGCCGTGTTCGTCAACAGCAACTTCGAGCACCAGGTCGAGTGCCTGCCGACCTGCCACTCTCCCGACCGCCCGGCCAAGTACCCGCGCGAGAGCTATTGGGATTTCTTCAAATGGTACATGACCAATGCCTATCCGCACTACGGCGCGGTGCGTGAGGAAAATTAGGACGGTCCCGCCATTGGCCACGCGGGTAATCTTTTAGGGAAAGAAGGGCGCCTGCCATGAAAGCGGAGCGAAACGAGGGCGCTTCGCGCCGCGTCGGCGTGGCCCGCGTCCACGCCCAGATGTTTCTGTCGCGGGGCTTGGTCGCGACCTCGTTTCCGGTCGGGGCGGCAATCACGCACGGGCTGGACCCGGCGATGCTGATACTCCTGCGCTTCGCGCTCGCGTCGCTGCTGTTCGCGCCCTTCGTCGCGTTCCGTCACGGCATCGCGCTGCCCACGCCCAGGGCGCTGGCCGGCTACGCCGCCATCAGCGCCTGTCTGGTGACGTTCTTTTGGAGCATGTTCGAGGCCTTGCGGTATACCACGGCCCTCAACTCGGCGGCGATGTTCACCCTGGTGCCCGGCATCGCCGCCATTTACGCTGCGTTTATCGTGCGCGAACGCCTCGGCGCCCGTCGCCTGATCGCCCTGGGCATTGGCCTGGTCGGTGCGATTTGGGTGGTGTTCCGCGGCGACCCGGACCTCCTCCTCGCGCTCGCCTTCAACAAGGGCGATCTGATCTTTCTCGGCGGGTGTTTCGCCCTGGGCCTCTACATGCCGCTGGTCAGGCGGGTCAATCGCGGCGAGCCGGCCGCGATCATGACGTTCTGGGTCATGCTGCTGGGAACGGGCTGGCTCGTGCTGCTCAACAACAGCGCCCTATGGCGCACCGATTGGGGGGCCGTCGATGCCACCGTATTTGCCGGCATCGTCTACCTCGCGGTATTCACGACGATCATCACGTTTTACATTCAGCAGCACGCCGCGCTGCATATCGGCCCGACGCGGGTGACCAGCTACAGCTATCTGACCCCCGCCTTCGTGGTTTTGATCGAATGGGCGGCCGGCCAAGGGTTGCCGCCGCTCATGACCTTGCCCGGGGTGCTCATCATTCTTGCGGCAACCCTCGTGGTGCAAAGCGGCGCCGGGGAGGATCGGGATTTGCGTCCAACTTTCACGTAGAGCGGATTCACCGGGTCGATGGATCGATCCGGACCCGCTCCAGCGGCCGCACGTCGAAGGCGATGGAGACGCGCTCGTCGGTTCCGGTGAACGGCACCGTGCGGTGATAGAAGTAGGAGGGAAACAGCACCATCAATCCTTCCTCGGGCCGGTACGCCTTGACCGTGGGCCGGGCCGTGCAGTGGAAGTGGTCGGGCGGGCGGCCGAACTCGATCCAGCCGGCCTCGCCCTGGCCTTCGGCCTCCACCGTCGCCGGCACGAGCGGGTAATAGACGCCGCTGAGCCAGGCGGCGGGATGGATGTGCGGAAGCTGGTGGCCCGGACCGGTGAGGACCACGCCCCACACGGACAGCTCGTAGCGGTCCGGCCGCGCGGCGGCAAAGGGATGGCCGGGCTCGACCTCGAGCGAGTCCATATAGGCGCCGACGGAATCGTGGATCATGGCCTCCAGCGCGGCGACGGGCCCTTTGGGTTCGATCAGGAGTTCGCCCGAATGCCGGCCGTCGCGGGTGGCGTGGCTCGCCGGCGCGGCAACCAGCGACGGATGGGCGCGCACGTGCCGCGCCAGCGCCTGGTTCAGCTCGGCGATATCGGCGAAGCCCGGCGCGGTGGTGAATTGGACGGGCCGGAGCAGGCTCTCGAAGTCGACGATCGCGCCGGCGGCGGCGCCGTCGCCACGCTCGTTGAGCACGACGGCCTGGAAGGCCAGGAGCGCCGTGTCGCCCGGATGGGCGGCCAGAAATTTCTCGCAGACGTCGAGCGCCGCGTCCGTGTCGCCGGCCTCGAGACAGGCGTCGGCGAGATTGACGTGGGCGCCCGCGTAGTCGGGGGCGAGCGCGGCGGCGCGCCTGTATGCGGCGACGGCATCGGCAAGCCGTCCCCGCGTCTGCAGGACGTAGCCCAAATTGACCAGCGCGGCGACGTAGTCCGGCGCGAGCTCGAGGACGCGGCGATAGCAGGCCTCGGCATCCGCCAGCCGCTCCTGGTCCTGCAGCGCGATGCCGAGGTTGTAGTGTAGGTCGGCGTTCCGGGAGGCAGGCGCGAGGGCCTCGCGATAAATCGTCTCGGCCTCGGCGGGCCGGCCCAGTTCGCGCAGAACCGCGCCAAGATTGGTGCGCGCCCCGTCGTGCTTGGGCGCGAGTTCGACGGTCCGGCGATAGGCGGCTTCGGCCTCTTGCAAACGGCCCACCGCCTTGAGCGCGTTGGCGCGGCTGAAATGCGCCTCGGCGAAGTCCGGCCGCGCGGCGAGCGCGGCCTCGTAGGCGCCAATCGCCGAACCCGGCCGGTCCGACGCTTCCAGAACCAATCCCAGATTGAAATGCGCGTCGGCATTGTCCGGCGCGATTTTTGTGGCGCCGCGATAGGCAATTTCGGCTTCCGCGTAATCGCCATTCGCTTTCAGGACGTTGCCGAGATTGATGTGGGCGTCCACGTGGCCGGGCTGGCGGGCAATCGCGGTCCCGAGCAGCTTGACCGCGCGGCGGGCGTCGCCCGACTGAAACTCGGCGATGCCGGCGAGGTTGAGCGCCTCGGCGTCGCCGGGCCAAACCTTGAGCAGCCGCCGGCACAGGCGCGCCGCGTCTTTGGGACGCCCGGCTTCGAGATGGAAGATTGCCTCGCCGAGGGCACGGGCCAGTTCGGCGTCTTCGGCGCCATTTGTGCCGGCGGTGCCGGCGGCCGCCGAACCCTGGCGCGCGGCCCGCCGGCGTTGGCGCAAGAGATTGCGCCTTTCGGTCCGGTTCACGCCGGTCGCTCAGGCGGCCGACCGGCGCCGGTGCAGCGCGCTCCAGGCGTCGAGGAAGCGGTCGATATCGGCGGCCCCGCTTTCCGGGCCGAGGCTGACGCGGATCGCGCTCCCGGCCGCGTCCTCGCCCGCACCCATCGCCCGCAGCACGTGCGAGGGCTCGACCTTGCCCGAGGAGCAGGCCGAGCCGGCGCTGACGGCGATGCCGGCGAGGTCGAGCGCCATCACCTGGATCTCGGCGGCGGTCTCGGGCATGGCGAGGCACGACGTGTTGGGCAGGCGGGGCGCCCCGGCGCCGAAAATCCGGCCGCCGGGCACGGAAGCCAAGGCCCGCGCCTCCAGATCGTCGCGTAGTGCCGCGATTTCGGCATAGGCGTCGAGGCCGGCAAGGGCCGCTTCCGCCGCCGCGCCGAATCCGGCGATGCCGGGCAGGTTCTCGGTACCGGCGCGGCGCCGGCGCTCCTGGCCGCCGCCGGCGAGCAGCGGCGCGAGTTCGATCCCGTCGCCGACGATCAGCGCGCCCACGCCCGGCGGGCCGCCCAGCTTGTGCGCCGATAGACTCAGCAGATCGGCGCCCAGCGCCGCGACATCGACGGGGATTTTGCCGGCGGCCTGGACCGCGTCGCAATGCAGCAAAGCGCCATGGTCGCGGGCCAGTTCCGCCGCCCTTTGCAACGGCTGGATAATTCCGGTCTCATTGTTCGCGAGCATGAGCGAGAGCAGCGCCGGCGGGCCGTCGCCGGAAAGCATCGCGGCCAAAGGATCGAGTTCGGCAACACCCTCCATATCGACCGGGGCGCGTTCGGCCTCGGGCGCGGCGCGCAGCACCGAATCGTGCTCCACCGCCGAGACGATGCGCCGCGCGCGGCCGGTGCCCGTCAGCGCCAGATTGTTGGCCTCGGTGCCGCCGCTGGTGAAAATAACTTGCGACGGAGTCGCGCCCACCAGCGCGGCGACCCGCTCGCGCGCGTCCTCGACCACGCGACGAGCCCGGCGGCCGAACCCGTGCACCGACGACGGATTGCCGCAAATCCCGAGCGCCGCGTCGATTGCCGCCCGGGCCTCGGGCCGGAGCGGCGCGGTCGCGTTGTAATCCAGATAAATGGCGGGCGCCTCGGCCAACCCAGTCTCCGTCCCTTGCCGGACTTGTCGTTGTTTTACGCCCCCGTCGGACCGTCGTCCATGGGGCCGCCGTCTATTGCGTCGCGGCTTCCGGAGACGCGCCCGGCGCCGAACCCAGGTCCAAGGGAATATGGCCGCTGGTGCCCAACACCCGCTTGCTCACAACGTCGGCCACCGACACCGCGCTCAGATAAAGATGGATTTGCCGGCTCAGCTCCTCCCACAAATCATGGGTCTCGCACCTTTTCGCCAGCGCCATGCAGCCCGTCGGCGAGCCCGGCGTGCAGCGGGTCGCGCGAATCGGCTCGTCGACGGCGAGAATGATATCGGAAATCCGCATGTCCGGCGCCGGATGGCCGAGCAAATAGCCGCCGCCCGGGCCGCGCACGCTCTTGACCAGCCCAGCCCGGCGCAGCTTGGCGAACAGCTGTTCGAGATAGGAAAGAGAGATTTCCTGGCGCTCGGCAATTTCCGCGAGCGCGATCGGCTTATCGCTGGCCTGCCGCGCCAAATCGACGACGGCCATGACGGCGTAGCGGCCCTTGGTGCTCAACTTCAATGTCTACCTCCTTCATTCCCCGCCGCTTCCGCGCATTGCCGCCGGAGGGGCCAACGTATCGCGGCGATTTTTCTTGAAGATCGCGGCAACTTGTACAATATCTCCGGCAACCGGCACGGCACGGCAATACCATAAAAATGGCCGTGCCGCCAACCTCCGGAGAGCATCTATTATACCTTAACCATTTGGTTTAGTCAATTATAACAACCCTAAAATGAAGCGATTCAAGCGAATAAACCAAGTAATTAAATCAGTTAAAACGCACGACTCGACCGGGGCCGCTTGGGCCCGGGGCCGCCAGCATGCCTGAGGTCATCATAGCCGGCCCGGAGGGTCGCCTGGAAGGCCGTTACCAGCACGGCAGGGCGGCGGATGCGCCGATCGCGATCGTGCTGCATCCGCACCCCGAGCACGGCGGGACGATGAACAACAAGGTGGTATACCATTTGTACCACTCGTTCGTGCGCCGCGGATTTTCCACGCTGCGCCTCAATTTCCGCGGCGTCGGCCGGTCGCAGGGCAAGTTCGACAGGGGCGAAGGCGAGCTGAGCGACGCCGCGTCCGCGCTCGATTGGATGCAGGCGCATAATCCCAACGCCTCCTTTTGCTGGATCGCGGGTTTTTCGTTCGGCGCCTGGGTCGGCATGCAGCTCCTGATGCGGCGGCCGGAGATCGACGGGTTCATCTCGGTCGCGCCGCCGGCGAATATTTACGACTTCGCCTTTCTGGCACCCTGCCCGGCTTCCGGGCTGATCATCCACGGCGACCAGGACACGGTGGTGCCCGAGGAGGCGGTCGACAAGCTGGTCGAAAAGCTGAGATCCCAGCGCGGCATCGCCTTCGACCATCGGCTCGTGCGCGGCGCCGATCATTTCTTCACCGACAAGCTCGAGGAGCTGGTCAGCCACGTCGACGATCACATGGGCAAGGCGCTGGCCGCGATCAAGGCGGCGCAAACCGCGGACTGATCGCGCGATACAAACGAAGCCCGTTCCACCTCATCCGGCCGCCCGGTGCAGCCGCCCGCCTTTGGTCGGGTGGGCCACTCCCGTCGTGCCGGGAAGACTGAGCGGCAAGTCCTCGAGGCAGCGAACGGCAAGGTAGGCGAAGGCTTCGGCTTCGAGCGCGTCGCCATCCCAGCCCACCGATTCGACCGGGCGCACCGGGACCGCGAGCGCCTCGGCAAGCGCCGCCATGAGCGCCGGATTGTGCCGGCCACCGCCGGTCACCAGCCATTGCGGCGGCGGCGCCGGCAAATGCGCCACCGCCCGGGCCACGGCGCCGGCGCTGAACGCGGTCAGCGTGGCCGCGCCGTCGGCGTCGGACAGGCCGGCGACGGCACCTGGGTCGAAGGCGTCACGGTCGAGGGATTTGGGCGGCGCCCGGTCGAAATAGGGATTGTCCAGGAGTGCTTTGAGGGCCGCCCGATCGACCCGGCCGGCCAGCGCCAGGGTGCCGTCCTGGTCTCGGTTCCGCCCCGTGCGCGCCCGCGCCCAATCGTCGAGCAGGGCGTTCCCCGGCCCGGTATCGAAGGCCAGAATCTGGCTGCCATCCGGCTCCTCGGCGGCCGGCTCGAAGCCCGCGCCCACCCAAGTAACGTTGCCGACGCCGCCCAGATTGAGAATCGCCATCGGCCGGTCGATTTCCGGGCCCGTGCCCCCCGGGCGCAAAGCGCCGGCGCCGCCCCGGCACAAGGCGGCGTGATACAGCGGCGCCAGCGGCGCGCCCTCGCCGCCATTCTCCACGTCACGGCCGCGAAAATCGTCGACAACGTCGATTCCGGTGAGCTTCGCGAGCAGCGCGCCGTCGCCGATCTGCCAGGTGCGCCGACGTTCCGGCCGGTGCAGGATGGTGTGGCCGTGAAACCCGATGACGTCGATCGCCGAGGCCGCGATGCCCTCCCCGTCCAGCAGCCGCTCGACCAGATCCGCGTGCGCCCTGGTCAGCTCGGCCGCCACCTCCTCCACCGGGCCTTTCCCGCCCAGCACGCCGCGCAGACGGGCGCGAAAGGAATCGTCGTATTCGATCGTCCGGCGCGCCCCGGATTCAACGCGTCCCTTGCCGTCAGTGCGCAGCATCGCGGCATCGATCCCGTCCATCGAGGTACCGCTCATCAGCCCCAAGGCGGTAAGAGGTGTGGTCCGGGCGGCGGGCATCGCGGCGTTTCCGTTCGCTGTTGCGGCGCGGTTGGCCGGATGATAGCCCACATTGTCGCGCCGGGGCGATTGTGTTACACGGCGCAACGGGAGCGGTGACGCGACCCGGAGGGATATAGCCGACACATGACCGGACACCGATCCGATTTCCTGCGCACCCTCGATGAGCGCGGCTTTATTCACCAGTGCACCGACCCGGAGGCGCTCGACGCGCTGGCGGAGAAATCGGCGGTAACCGGCTATATCGGTTTCGACTGCACCGCCGACAGCCTGCATGTAGGCAGCCTGTTGCAGATCATGCTGCTCAGGTGGCAGCAGCGGACCGGCCATAAGCCCATCGTGCTGATGGGCGCCGGCACCACCAAGGTCGGCGATCCGTCGGGCAAGGACAAGAGCCGGGCGCTGCTGTCGGAAGAACGGATCAACGCCAACATGGCCGGGATCAAGCGCGTATTCGAGCGGTTCCTCGCGTTCGGCGATGGCCCGACGGACGCCGTCATGGTCAACAACGCCGATTGGCTCGACGGGCTCAACTACATCGATTTCCTGCGGGATTACGGCCGTCATTTTTCGGTCAACCGGATGCTGTCCTTCGACAGCGTCAAGCTGCGGCTGGACCGCGAGCAGCCGCTTTCGTTCCTGGAATTCAATTACATGGTGCTGCAGGCCTACGATTTTATGGAACTGGCGCGGCGCCACGACTGCGTGCTGCAGATGGGCGGCTCCGACCAATGGGGCAACATCGTGGGCGGCGTCGAGTTGGCCCGGCGCGTCGACGGCCGCGCGCTCTATGGCGTCACGTCGCCGCTCGTCACCATCGCTTCCGGCGCCAAGATGGGCAAGACCGCCGAGGGTGCCGTATGGCTCGACGACGGCAAGGTCTCGGCCTACGAATACTGGCAGTTCTGGCGCAACACCGAGGATTCGGATGTCGGCCGCTTCCTGCGCCTGTTTACCGAATTGCCGCTCGACGAGATCGCGCGGCTCGAATCCCTGGAAGGCGCCGAGCTAAACGAAGCAAAGAAGGTTCTGGCGAACGAGGCGACCCGCCTGTTGCATGGCGAGGCGGCCGCCGACGAGGCGGCGGAGACGGCGCGCCGCACCTTCGAAGACGGCGCCGCGGGCGAGGCGCTGCCGACGGTCGAGATTCCGCGCGCCGAACTCGCCGCCGGCATCGCCGCCTTCGACCTGTTCCGCCGCGCCGGGCTCAGCGCTTCGGGCGGCGAGGCGCGGCGGCTGATCAAGGGCGGCGGCGCGCGCATCAACGACCGGAAGGCGGCTTCGGAAACCGCGAGCGTCACTCTCGACGACCTCAATTCCGACGGCGTCATCAAGCTCTCGGCCGGCAAGAAAAGGCACGCCCTGGTGCGCGCCATTTGAGCGCCGGTGTTGCGTCTCACTTGGAATCGAAATCGGGCTCGCCGAGATCGTCGGAAACATCGACATCGCCGGAGAACGCGTTGAACAGGATGCGCAGAAATCCGGGTGTCAGCACGGCCAGGGGGTTGACCTCCAACCTGGGATCGTCGACCGGGCCCTCGGCCTTGTAAACGGCGGCGAAAATGCCGCTGCCCTCCTCGCCGACGAACAAAGGGCCGATCAAGGGAATATTCCCGAGCAGGCTGTTGAGCGTATAGGCCGGCACGAGGGTGCCGCGCATTTTGACCGTGTCATTGGCAAGGTCGACCGTGCCTTTGGCGGTGATACCCACCTCCGAGCCGTTGGCGCGGCCCTTGCTGATCCTGATGGTCTGGTCGGCGTAGGTATAGAAAGCGCTGAGCCTGGAAAATCCGATTCCCTTCTCTCCCGACAACAGGTCGCCGATGCCCCGCAGCGAGGCCAGGGAAAACAGCTTCGCCAGCACCGGCGCATCGACCATCCGGTAATCGTTGAGCGCGATCTTTCCGCCGAAGGGCGCGTCGGGGTTCCCGGGGTCGCGCGCCCCGGTCACCTTGAGGGTACCGCCGCGCACGGTATCGATAACATTGACCGCTCGCAGCGCGGCTCCCGCGTCCTCGGCGGCGATGCGCAGCTTGTTGCCGGAGCCGCCCGGAAGATAATCCACCTCGAGGGCCTTGCCGTCGCCGACCACGCCGCGCAGCGACAGCGAACTCCAGTCGTCACCATCGTGCGCTGCCGCGATTGCGGCGTCGGCGATGAAGCGATCCGGCGCGAAATACAGCGCGCCGAGCCGGGCGTCGAGCGTGAACGGCGGTAGGTCCGCGTCGTCCGCGCCGGCGCGGTCGTCCAGAAGATCGGACGCGTCGAACCGGTCACCCATGACTTCGATGCGATACGTCCCGTCCGCGCGGCGGCTGGCCGTGACCGTGGCATCGGTCGTCTCGCCCCGACGCAACGCGACCTCGAGCAACTTGAGCCCGCCCGCCTTGGATCCAAACACCGCTCGTCCGCCTGCGTGCACGTCGGCGGTATCGAGAGAGAACTTCGAAATTTCGGTTGGCCGGTCGCCGTCGAATTCGACGGTCACTTGAGCGCGGCCCGGCAGCGCCGGCGCCTTTTGCCAGCCCAGAACCGGAATGGCGAGCCACGAATCGGTAAGCTCCATGGCCGCCTCGATTCGGCTCTTGCCATTCTTCCAAGTCGTCATGGTCACATCGGCGGCCACCGGCCCCTCGACGTAGCCGCCGATATCGAGGCCGAGCGCCGCCCGATCCTCGGTCCCGAACAGGCCGGAAAGCGTCATCCTGCGTCGAAACGCCGCCTTGTCGGCAAAGCGTTCGGTCCAGGTAACCTTGGCCGGCGCGCCGGCGAGACGGGCGGACCCTCGGATATCCATGCTCGACTTGCCGAGCTCGAGCCGCAGCGCGCCGTCCGCCAGATCGACACCGAACAGCGCGTCGCGCCATGTCACCTTTTTCAGATCGGCCTCGACCCGCACGTCGACATCGGCCAGCCGCAACTCGTCGATCAGCGGAAACGCGAGGTCGAACCGGGCGGCGGCATCCCCGGTGATGTCGGCGGCATCGAATCCCAACGAGCGGACATATCGATACGGATCTCGATCAGCGAGCGCGAGAATATCGCCAAGGGCGCCCCGCACCTCGCCGGCGATCTTCGCGTTCTGGGTCGGCTCTTGAAAATCGAGCAGCCGCACGCGCGCCGATTCCAGCGCGAGCTTGCCGACCTTGCCGCCGGTCAGCGTGAACTCGACCCCGTTCTCGTCGAAGGCGAAGCTGCCGCCGACCCCCCGTATCGGGGGTTGGCTGCCAAGATAGGTCAGATCGACCCCATCGAAGTGGCCGCCGCCCTTGGCCGCCAGCAACTCGATTTCGGCGCCGCCCGACCCAACGCGCCGAAGCCGGATGTCCGCCGTTACCTCTTCGACCATGCCGCCCGCAATGTTGGCGAAGACCCAGGCGCGCGCGTTAACCGCCACGTCGGCAGGCCAATAGATTTCGAAATCCCGGCGCGGCAGGTCGCGCACGACAACGCCGATGCGGGAATCGCCGCTTCCGCCGAGACCGTCGATGTCGCCTTTCAGGATTACCAGCGGCCCGCCGAAATCGATGGACGCGTGGTCGACGGCGAGACGGGTCAAGCCGTCGAGTACGCGGCCGCGGGCCTCGAAGGCGCGGATCGGCAACTCGCGGCCGACCAGCCGCCGCGCGTCGAACGTTCCCGACTTGCCGCGCAGATCGAATTCGGCCGAAGCGACCCAGCCGGAGGAGTCCATCAAAACGGTAACGATGCCGTCGAGCGGCATTTTTACCGTCCGAAGCGCCGCCAGACCCTCGCCTTCCGGCGCCAAGGCCGACGGGTCGAGGCCGGCGAAGTCCACCCCGATCTCGATCGATCCGGCGCCCCGGTTGTAGACGCCGGCCGCGTCGAAATGGGCCGGGCCGCCCGCCACGTCGACGTCGATCGCGATCGACGCCCGCAGACCCAGAATGTCGCGCTCGAACGACAGATCGGTGCGCGACGCCCGCCACGATTGGCCCGACACCCGGTCCTCGATCACGAGCTTCGCGTCGACGATGAGAATCTTCGACAGATAGTTCTTCGCACCGCCTTTCGGCGCGCCCAGGAGCGTGTCGATCAGGTCGGGAAGAAACGCCGCCGACTCGGTACCGTTTTGATCCATGCCGAAGGCGAAGCGGCCGTCTTCGTTCCTCACGAGGCGCAAATTCAGCCCTATCACCTCGAGGCTGGTCGGCGCGAGCCCGCCCAGAAGCAACGTGCCGAACTCGAACCGGACCGTCATTTCCGGGATCACCGCGCGCGCGCCGCCGTCTTCCCGCGCCGCCCGAATTCCGGTCGCGCGAATCTGAATGGGTTCGCCCCAGCCGTCCCAGGTAAGGTCGGTGCCATCGATGCGGATGCTCAGCGCGTCATCGGTCTCTACGTTGAGGGCCTGTTCGAGATACGGCGTGAGAAAATTGATCGAGAGCGGTCCGGTCGAAAGACGCCACGCCAGAAGCCCTACCCCGACCGAAATACCGGCGACGGCGACGGCGACGAGTTCCAGCGTGATGAGCGTCGTCCTGCGGATCACTGGAGCCGCGCCCCTTTCATCATCCTATTGACCGCACTTCGCGGTTCCCCCAGTGTGCGCGCAACCGGATCGCCGAACATGCACCCAACGCCCGTCTTGCCAAACGCCGCGCGACTTCCCCGGCCGGGAAGCGCGAAGCTGGCCGCGGTCGGCCTGGAGCGCTGGCGCGAAACGGCGGAACGCGCGCAGGAGGCCGATCTCGCGGCCTTCGCCACCGAGATCGCAAGCGACGAATACGGGCGCGCGTTGCTGGAAGCGGCGTTCGGCAACAGTCCCTTTTTGGGCCGATGTTTATTGCTGGATATCAGGTGGGTTCACGGGCTGATTTCGCAAGGTCCGGAGCAATCATTTCTGGAACTTCTCGACGCCGCGCGGGACGGTGAGGCGGCCGACCTCGACGCGCTGATGGCGCACCTGCGCGTCTTTCGGCGCCGCGCCGCGCTGCTCATCGGGTTGGCCGACATCGCCGGCGACTGGCCTTTGGAGCGGGTCATGGCGGCACTCTCGGACGTCGCCGAGACGGCGCTCGGCGCGGCCACCGGATTTCTCTTGCGCCAGGCCGCCGCCAGCGGCGCATTCGAGCTGGCGGACCAGGCCTCGCCGCAGGCGGGCAGCGGCTTTATCGTCCTCGGCATGGGCAAACTGGGCGGGCGCGAGCTCAACTATTCCAGCGACATCGATCTCGTCGTCCTCTACGACGAGGAGCGTGTCCGCGGCGCCCGGCCCGAATCGATCCAGCAGACGTTCGTCCGGTTGACCCACGACCTGGTGCGGGCGATGGACGAGCGGACCGCCGACGGCTACGTCTTTCGCACCGACTTGCGGCTCAGGCCCGACCCGGGCGCCACGCCGGTGGCGATCTCGGTCATGGCGGCGGAGACCTATTACGAGAGCCTGGGCCAGAATTGGGAGCGCGCGGCCATGATCAAGGCCCGGCCGGTGGCCGGCGACCTCGAGGCGGGGCGCGATTTCCTCGCTCGGCTGCGGCCCTTCCTGTGGCGCAAAAACCTCGATTTCGCCGCCATCCAGGACATCCACTCGATCAAGCGGCAGATCAATACGCATCGCGGCGGCCGCCGGATCGCGGTGGCCGGCCACAACATCAAATTGGGACGCGGCGGTATCCGCGAGATCGAGTTTTTCGCGCAAACCCAGCAGCTCATCTGGGGCGGACGCGAACCGCGCCTGCGCTCGGCCGTGACCTGCGAGACGCTCGAGACGTTGGCGGAACTGGGCCGCATCGAACCGCGGGTCGCGCGCGAATTGATCGACGCCTACCGCTATCTGCGCACGGTCGAGCACCGGTTGCAGATGGTCGACGACGAACAGACCCACAGCCTGCCGAAAGACGCCGATGGGCTGGCGTCGCTCGCGACCTTTCTCGGCTACGACGGCGCGGACGCGTTCGCCGCCGATCTTGTCGGGCATTTGCGGCGGGTCGAGGAGCACTACGCCCACCTGTTCGAGGAGGCGGCGCCGCTGGCCGGGCCCGGCAACCTCGTTTTCACCGGCGGCGAGCACGACCCGGAGACCCTGGCCACGCTCGGGCGGCTCGGCTATGGCAATCCCGAAGCGGTCTCGTCGGTCGTGCGCGGCTGGCATCACGGCCGCTACCGGGCGATGCGTAGCGCCCGCGCCCGCGAGCTGCTGACGGAGCTGATGCCGGCGCTGCTCGCCGCGCTGGCCAAGACCGCCAATCCGGAAGCCGCCTTGCTGAAGTTCGACGAATTCGTCGCCAGCCTGCCCGCCGGCGTGCAGTTGTTCTCGATGTTTCACGCGCGGCCGGAGTTGCTCGACCTGGTGGCCGAGATCATGGGCGGCGCGCCGCGTCTGGCCAACCGCATGAGCCGCAACCCGTCGCTGTTCGACGCGGTGCTTTCGCAGGGCTTTTTCGATCCCCTGCCGCCCGCGCCCGAGCTTGCCGCCGACCTCGACGAGGCGCTGGAACAGGCGAACGATTTCCAGGACGTGCTCGACATCGCGCGGCGCTGGAACAACGATCGCCGGTTCCAGGTCGGCGTGCGGATTTTGCGCGGCGTGACCGATTCGGACGCCGCCGGGCCGGTTCTTTCCGACATCGCCGACACCGTCGTCTCGGTTTTGCGGTCTCCGGTCGAACGGGAATTCGCCAAGACCCATGGTCTGGTGCCCGGCGGCGCCATGGCCGTGGTCGCGCTGGGGAAACTGGGTGGCCGCGAGCTCACCGCGACTTCCGACCTCGATCTGATTTTCATTTATGACGGCGACGACGCCGAATCCGACGGCGCCAAGCCGCTGGCCTTGGGCCATTACTTCGCCCGGCTGAGCCAACGGTTCCTGAACGCGATCACGGCGCAGACGCCGGAGGGCCGGCTTTACGAAGTCGATATGCGGCTCCGGCCGTCGGGCCATGCCGGACCGATCGCTTCGCGCATCGATGCCTTCCTGAGCTACCAGCTCGAGCGGGCGTGGACCTGGGAGCACTTGGTGCTGACCCGCGCGCGGGTGATCGGCGGCCCCCCTGGCCTCGCCGCGCGCGCCGCCGACGCGATCCGGCAGACGCTCGAGCGGCGGCGCGATCCGGACAAACTGCTGGCCGATGTCGCCAGCATGCGCGCCCGCATGGCGGCCGAGCACAAGGCCCGGTCGATCTGGGAAGTCAAGCATTTGCGCGGCGGGCTGGTGGATATCGAGTTCATCGCCCAATACCTGCAGCTCCGCCACGCCGCCGACCACCCGGACGTGCTGGCCCAGAACACCACCGACGCTCTGGCGCGCCTCGCCGCGGCCGGTCTGCTCCAGGCGGCGCAGGCCGAGCGGCTGATCGAGGCGACGCGGTTGTGGCGGCGGATTCAGGGTCTGCTGCGGCTGGCGGCGGAGGAAGGCTTCGCGGAGGACGAGGCCAGCGCCGGGCTGAGGGCGCTCCTGGTCCGCGCCGGGCCGGCCGGAAACTTCGCCGAGCTGAAAGCGGAAATGACGGAGACGGCGGAAGCGGTCTTCGAGATCTTCGACGCCCTGGTCGAGCAGCCGGCGGCGGCGCTGCCCGCCGGCGACAGCGGCGCTTGAGCACGCCAATGAAGCCGCCCGCCAGCTTGGCCGAAGCCGCCTGCGCGGTGCTGGCGACAGCCGACGCGCGCGGCAAGGCAAGGCTGTCGCGCGACTTTGCCCGGGCCTGGCGCGCCGGTACGCTCGCCGAAATCGGCGCCGCCACGCCGCCGGCCCGGCCGGGCCGGCCCGCGCGCCCCGAATTGAAAAGACCGCGCGAGATGGCCAAGCGCGGCGCGGGCAACACCCGCGCCGGGCGAATCGCGCTGCTGCACGCGATCGCGCATATCGAACTCAACGCCATCGATCTCGCCTGGGACGTCATCGCCCGCTTCACCGGTCAGGATCTGCCGCGCGCCTTCTACGACGATTGGGTCGGCGTCGCGGACGACGAGGCGCGGCATTTTCTCATGCTGAGCGGCCGGCTCGCCGAGTACGGAACGGCCTACGGCGATCTGCCGGCGCACGACGGATTGTGGGAAGCGGCCGAGGGCACCGCCGCCAATTTGCTGGCCCGGCTCGCCGTTGTGCCGATGGTGCTCGAAGCCCGCGGCCTGGATGTCGCGCCGGCCATGATCCAACGCCTGGAGCGGTTCGGCGACGGCGCCAGCGCGCGCCTGCTGCGAACCGTGTACGAGGAGGAGATCGGCCATGTGGCCGCCGGCGTGCGCTGGTTCGATTACCTGTGCGCCCGCCGCGGCCTCGACCCACCGGCCACCTGGCGCGGCCTGGTCGCGCGCCACATCAAAAGCGCGCTCAAGCCGCCCTTCAACGACGCGGCGCGGCGGGACGCGGGCATGAAGGCGGAAATGTACCGCCACATACCCTGATCGCCGAATCCGCCTGCCGCGGCCACCCTCCACCGTGACTCCACCGTGATTCCACCGTGACCGCGGTTGCTCCGGATTGCTGGAACACCCGCCGCTCACCCGTTCGTGAATATTGGTCGCGAAAACCACGGCAATAATCACGAAATGTTGACGCACAACGAATCTGAAATCACGATCAAATGAACACGGCATCAATTACTTGTGATATCGCCCTCTCTCTACTTCCATTCTACTTGGATACTCTTAACATACCTGGATGACCTTGGAGAATCCTCCGAGGGTCGGTCTTTCGCTCTCTCGAAATCATCCAGGAGAAACATGTCATGAATATCACCAGGACCCACCGCGGAATTGGCATCGCCGGCCTCGCTACCACCGCGTTCGCCGTCGCGGCAATGCTGACCGGCGCGGCGTTGGCGGCGCCGCCTAGCGACGCGGCCAAGGCCAAGCTCGCGAACGGCCATTGGGGCGGCGGCTACGGCGACGTCTGGATTTCCGGTCCCTACGAGAAGGCATACAAAGTCAATCCGCCGGTCAACGAAGCGGCCAAGTCCAAGATGGCTAACGGCCACTGGGGCGGCGGCTACGGCGACGCCTGGGTGCCCGGCACCTACGAAAAGCCGTACAAGGTGTCGCCGCAACTCAGCGCGGCCACGAAGGACAAATTGAGCAACGGCCACTGGGGCGGCGGCTACGGCTCCGTCTGGATTCCCGCCTCGGCGAAAAAGTAACCGGCCATCCGTGGGCGGCGCCGGTCCCGAAACGGCCGGCGCCCCCACGCCGCCACCGCCGGCCGACCGATCGGCCCGGTGGATCTGCTCTAGTGGTAAAAATCCAACATATGGTACCCATAGGGTCGCCTATCCCGTTTCCTCGGCAGGAAAGCGCGTGCGGGCGATGCCGTCGCATCG
>CBDVDY010000006.1:0-23184 GCA_965372875.1 uncultured Alphaproteobacteria bacterium
TAGGACGCGGGGTTTGGGAGATCGAAAAATGATAAACAAGATCGGCATCATTGGCGCCGGGCAGATGGGCAACGGCATTGCCCATGTCGCGGCGCTCGCCGGTATCGATGTGATCCTTACCGACGTCGACAAGGCCCAGATCGATAAGGCGCTGGCCTCGATGGAACGCAACATGGTGCGCCAGATCAATCGCGGCAAGATCACCGAGGACGAGAAATCCGCGGCGCAAGCGCGGATCAAGACGGCCGAGGGTTACGACGCGTTCGGCGATTGCGACATGGTGATAGAAGCCGCCGTCGAGAACGAAGACGTCAAGCGCGCGATACTCAAGGATCTTTGCTCGAATATTCGGGCGGACGCGATCATCGCCACAAACTCCTCGTCGATTTCGATTACCCGCCTGGGCGCCGTGACCGATCGCCCCGAGCGCTTCATGGGCATGCATTTCATGAATCCGGTGCCGATGATGCAGCTCGTCGAGTTGATTCGGGGCCTTGCGACCGACGAGAAAACCTTCAAAACGGTTCGCGAATTGGCCGGGCGGCTGGGCAAGACCGTGGCGGTATCCGAAGATTTTCCCGCCTTCATCGTCAACCGCATCCTGCTGCCGATGATCAACGAGGCGGTCTACACGCTCTACGAGGGCGTTGGCTCGGTCGAGGCCATCGACACCGCAATGAGGCTCGGCGCCAACCACCCGATGGGGCCGTTGGAGCTCGCCGATTTCATCGGGCTCGATACCTGTCTCGCGGTCATGCAGGTGCTGTACGACGGTTTGGCCGACAGCAAATACCGGCCCTGTCCGCTTTTGGTGAAGTATGTCGAGGCGGGCTGGCTGGGCCGCAAGTCGGGCCGCGGCTTCTATGACTACAGCGGCGATGTGCCGATGCCGACGCGCTAGTTCGGTAGCGACCGGAAATAGTCGATGGTCTTCCCGAGACCTTCCTGAAGATTCACCGTCGGCTGCCAACCGAGCAGCGATTTCGCCTGACTGATGTCGGGGCAACGCTGGGTCGGATCGTCTTCCGGCAATGGAAGCCGTTCGAGCGTCGATTTGGACCCGGTCATGGCGATCACGGTCTCCGCCAGGTCCCGAATGCCGAGTTCGGAGGGATTGCCCAGATTGACCGGGCCGGTCACGTCGTCGGGCGAGTCCATCAGGCGGATCAATCCCTCCACCAAATCATCCACGTAGCAGAACGCCCGCGACTGCGAGCCGTCGCCGAAAATCGTAATCGGGTCGCCCTTCAGCGCCTGCACGATGAAGTTCGAGACCACCCTGCCGTCGTTCGGGTGCATGCGGGGGCCGTAGGTATTGAATATCCGCGCCACCTTGATCAACAGCCCGTGCTGGCGGTGGTAATCGAAGAAAAGCGTTTCGGCGCAGCGCTTGCCCTCGTCGTAGCAGGCGCGCGGGCCGATCGGATTGACGTTGCCCTTGTAGGATTCGTCCTGCGGATGCACGCTCGGGTCGCCGTAAACCTCGCTGGTCGAGGCCTGAAGGATCTTCGCCTTCACGCGCTTGGACAGGCCGAGCATGTTGATGGCGCCGTGCACGCTGGTCTTGGTCGTCTGCACGGGATCGAACTGGTAATGGACGGGCGAGGCGGGGCAGGCGAGATTGTAGATCTCGTCGACCTCGACATAGAGCGGGAAACACACGTCGTGACGCATGATCTCGAAGTGCGGATTTCCCATCAGGTGGGCGATGTTGTCCTTGGTGCCGGTGAAATAGTTGTCGACGCACAGGACATCCTGCCCGGCGTCGAGCAAGCGTTCGCACAGGTGCGAGCCAAGAAATCCGGCCCCGCCGGTAACCAGAATGCGTTTTCTCACGGTCGGCAGCCCCTTGTTCGCCGTCTTTCGGCCGCGGGCGGCTTGTACCTACCACCGCTGGCCCGTGATGCAAACCGGATCTGCTCTGGCTGGCGCGGGATCATGCCGGCGGCGGCGCCGCGAGTTCGGCCCAGCGGCCAACGCCGTCGCGGTTCTCCGCGTGGTTCACCAGGGCCGCCACCACCCTCCGGTCGAACGCGGCGCCGGATTGCGCCATCAATTCGCCGAGCGCCTCGTCGAGGTTCAGGCCGGCACGGTGCGCGCGCGGGCTGACCATGGCGACGAACGCGTTGGCCACGTGCACGATGCGGGCGGTGAGGAGAATATCCTCGCCCTTCAGGCCGCGGGGCGTACCGGCGCCGTCCCAGCGCTCCTGACACTGCCGCAGGGTTTCCGCCACCGGCCCATCGAACTCGACGTCGCCGATCAGGTCGGCGCTCGCCTGGATACTGGCCCGCACCCGCCGCATCTCGTCGCCGCTGAGGGCGCCTTCCCTGGTCAGGATCGAAGCGGGAACCAAAATCTTGCCGAGGTTGAGGAGGCTGCCCGCGAACTCGGCGGTTTCGGCAAGGGTGCCGCCGATGTCCATTTCCTCGGCGATGGTCCTGGCGACCTCGGCGACCCGCGCCGAATGACGACTGGCGCTGGGGTCGCGCCGGTCGACCACGGTCACCAGGGTCTCGACCAGGCGCCGCAGCGTGCGCTCGCGCCGTTCGCGCTCGGTGATCGCCGCGGTGACGTCCTCCTCGACGACCAGGAGGTCGCGCGGCGCCTCGCCGATGTCGCCGAGCGGCACGTGCTTCGATTGCACGATCCGGGCCGAGCCGTTGGCGCCGCCGCGATGCAGGGCGGAGGTGATCTGCCCGCTTTCGAGCGCGTCACGGTCGAGCCGTTCGTAAACTTCGGCCTGGACGGGGCCCAGGACGCTGGCCATCGACTTGCCCACCATGTCGTCCTTGGCGATACCCGCGCGGGCCGCGGCAACCTCATTGGCGAATTTGTAGGTGCTGTGCTCGTCGACGATGAAAATGGCGTTCGGCTGGTTGTCGGTCAGGAGGCGAAGGAAATCGCGCTGACCGGCAAATCGCTTCGCCATCTCCTCGAACTTGCGCGCGGCGGCGCCGGCCCGCCGCGAGGCGCCGTGACGCCAGGCCGCGAGGATCGCCGCCACCACAAGGGCTACCGTCAGCAGCAGGAATACCAAGAGCCGCGTGAGCCGCGCCTCGCTCGCCGCCATCGCCTCGGCCCGGTCGATCTTGTGCACCAGGACCCACGCCGCCTGGTCGAGCGCGCGGCTGGTGGCCAGCACCTCCGTGCCGCGGTAATCGAGCGTCGCGCCGAACCCGCCCGGCTCCGCCAGCGCCGTCGCGGCGGAAAGCTTCGCGGTGTTGCGCGCCAGGGTTTTCTCCAGCGCCGGCGTGCCGTCGGCCAGCGGCGAGAGGAACCGAACCACCGCGCCCTGGCCGCGTACCAGGAAGCTCTCCGCCGTCCGCGTTCCGGCGCCCGGCTGGTCGAGCATCGGATAAAGCTCGCCGGCCACCCGCTTGATGCCAAGCACCACGCCGATCTGATCTTCGGCCGTCGGGTTGCCCTGAACCGCGAATATCGGCGCGGCGAATCCGATCGCCGGCGCGCCGCCTGCATCCGCGCGCAGGTCGAACAAAGCCGGCTGGCCGCGCCGGGCCGCCGGAAGGAACGCCCGGACCGCGCCGTCCAGCGCCGGATAGTGGCGGGTGGCGGCGAGCACGCCGCCTTCCATGTCGAGGATGGCGATGCCGGCGACGCCTTCGCGCCGCACGTTGGCCGGCACGTCAGGCCCCAACGGCGGCGCCGCGAAGCCGGTGCGCCCGGCCGTCACCACCAGAAGGTTGCGCAGATATCCGGCCTCGGGCGAATCGGCCGCCGCCTCGTTGCCGCCGGCCTGGGTCAACTGGGTCACGTAGAGTTTCACCGACTCGTTGCCGGCGATCGCGGAAATTTCGGCGAACTGCGCCGCCAGCCAGTCGTCGACCGCCTTGGCCCGGCTTTCGGCAACGATGCCGAGCCGCGTCTGCCAGGCGCGCAACTCGCGCTGCCGCTCGTCGGCGATGAAATCGAAGATCATGACCACCGTCGCGGTCGCGGCCACTATCAGCACGGCGCTGGCCCCGGCGATCCTCCACGCCACGCCGCGCGGGGTTGGGGCGGCGCTTTGATCGGATTTACCGGACATGGACTACCTGTGCCTAGGGCTACCCGTGCCTGGCCGGCGGGCGGCCCGATACCCTGTTTCCGTTTCATTAACCATGGAACGGCCGACGATAGGCGCCAGCCCTTAACAAGTCTTTAAACGGGCCGGGATACCGTGGCTTCACCGGGTTTGATCGCGATGTTCGGACAGGAGATTTGCCAGGATGGCGACGGCCGCGCAGGGACGTTTTCATGGCCGGCTCTCGGTACGCCGGGCGCCGGGCTGGCTCGCGCACCTGTTGACCTGCGTGCTCGGCCTGGGGCTCGCCATCGCCGTTCTGGCGGCGCTATCGTCGGCCCGCGCCGCGCCGACCTATCCCCCGCTGTTCGGATACCAGGAAGTCCGTTCCAACAACCTCTCGGCCTTCAAGAAGTGGACCGGAACCCTCGACCGCCATTTGCGGGAACGCGAGATCAAGGACGGCGCCTGCGAGTCGAGCTGGTTCAACCGCTGTCATCTGCGGGACTGGAAGAAGCTCCTCGCCGGGCTCGACGGCAAGGACCGCATGTCCCAGCTCGACGCGGTCAATCGCTATATGAACCGCGCCAGTTACATCATCGATCCGATCAACTACCGCATGCCCGACTATTGGGCGACCCCACGCCAGTTCTTCAACAAGGATGGCGATTGCGAGGACTACGCGATCGCCAAGTACCTTTCCCTGCGCTCGCTGGGCCTGCCTGCCTCGGCAATGCGGATCGTCGTGCTGCAGGACCAGAACCTGCGCATCGCCCACGCGGTACTGGCGGTCTATCTCGACGGCAAGATCTGGATTCTCGATAATCAAATCCGTCAGGTGGTCTCCGCCGACCGCATTCGCCATTACCGGCCGTTCTATTCCATCAACGAGGAATATTGGTGGATCCATCGCGGCAAAAGGGCGGCCGGTTGAATCATGACCAATGTTGATCAAGAGGCCCTTCTGCTGGCCACGGTCGAGGATCTCGGCGACCGAAGGAACGAGCGGCAGGCCGTCCACATCCATCTCTCGGGGCTGCGCGAGCACCACCGCCGCAGCCATCATCTGCGCATCGCGGAAATGACGTTCGCCTCGCTCGTGCAGCGGTTCGAGGGACAGATATACACCCTGGCGAACGCGGACCTGGTGTTCCTCTGCAAGTCGGGCCATCGCGAGGAAATCGACGCGGTGGTCGACAAGCTGCGGTACCTGTTCAGCGAAGATCCGCTGACAAAGGCCGACACGGCGGAGGATACCGGCGGGTTCTGCGACTGGTACGATTTGGCGAAGGATTTCGACGCCTTTCGGAGCGTCGCGCAAAAGCTCCTGGGCGCGGCCGAATCGGCCAGGGAGTCCGATGAGCTATCGCCGGCCGCCGAACCCCTGAAACCGCTCGAGCCAAAACTCCTGGACCTGGTCGAAAAGGCGCTTTCGCACGCCGATATTTCCACCCTGCTGCGCCGCCAGCCCATATGCGTGGTGGTCAACGGCAAGGTCGTGCCCGAGCCCGTGTTTACCGAATTTTACGTTTCGATCGCCGATCTGCAGGAGATGATCGCGCCGGGCATCGACCTTTTTTCCAACCGCTGGCTATTCCAGTATCTCACGCAGATTCTCGACAAACGCGTGTTGGCGTACCTCAAGCGGGCGCGGCGCGAGGTGCTCAAGGAGCGCATCAGCATCAACATCAACATGGCGACGCTGCTGTCGCCGGAATTCGTGGCCTTCGATTCCGAACTCGGCGCGGAGGAGTGCGGCACCATCGCCATCGAGCTGCAATCCTTCGACATCATCGCCGACATGAGTTCGTTCCACTTCATTTGCGATTTCCTGCGCGACCGCGGGTACCGCCTGTGCTTCGACGGGTTGACCCACCTGACCCTGCAATATATCGACCGCCAGCGGCTCGGACTCGACCTGCTCAAGGTGTATTGGAGCGCCGACATGGCCGACTACCTTGGCGGCGGCGGCCGGCTGAAGGAGATGAAGCAATTCGTCACCCGCGCGGGCGAGGGCCGCATCATCCTGTGCCGCTGCGACACCGTGCTGGCGATCGAAATCGGCCAGTCCCTGGGCATTTCCCTGTTCCAGGGCCGCTACATCGATTCGATGCTGTCGGGCCGCGCCGCCACGCAGGCGGCGCTGGCTTCGTAGCGCGTATTCCACATAGTTTTACGCCTTTTCCCCCTCCCTATCCCTCCCCGCAAGGGGGAAGGGAACCATGAACTCCGCTGATTCCAGCAAATCGGGTTTCGCGCCGGAGTCCTGTCCGGCGAACCCGGCGTAGCCGGCTATTCCTTCGGGGCGTACTTGTTGAGGATGCGCTGCAGCGTCCGTCGGTGCATGTTGAGGCGGCGGGCGGTTTCCGAGACATTGTGGCCGCACTGCTCGTACACCCGCAATATGTGTTCCCAGCGCACCCGGTCGGCCGACATCGGATGGTCCGGCGGTGGCGGCAGCGGCTTGCCTTCGGAGGTCGAGAGCGCCGCGTCGATGGCGTCGGCATCGGCCGGTTTGGGCAGGTAATCGATGGCGCCCGCCTTCACGGCGGCGACGGCGGTGGCGATGTTGCCGTACCCCGTCAGCACCACGATTCGGGCCCCCGGGCGCGCCTCCTGCAAAGCCGTCACGACGTCGAGCCCGCTGCCGTCGCCCAGGCGAAGATCGACCACGGCGAAGGCCGGCGGCACCGCGTTCGTCGCCGCGATTCCGGCCGCCACGCTGTCGGCGGTGACGACCGTGTAACCGCGCCGCTCCATTGCCTTGGCAAGCCGGTTTCGAAGCGGCGCGTCATCGTCGACGATCAGCAGGCCGCGATCGCTATGGCCGGCCGCGGCCGCCGCGCGCTCGTCGTGTCCGTTACTCACCCGATCACTCACATTCAGCGTCCAAGTATCAAATTGTGTCTGCCAGCGCCGAGCGCGGCCAGCTTACCACGGCTTCGGCGCCTCCATCGGCCCCTTTCGCGAACCGCACCTGGGCGCCCGTCCGCTTCAGGAGCGTGCAGGCGATGAATATGCCGAGGCCCATATGCTCATCGTCTCCCCGGGTGGAAAGATACGGTTCGCCGAGGCGGTCCAGCATGCCGGACGGGAACCCGGGACCGTCGTCGCGCACCGCCACGGAAAGTTCCTCGGGTCCCCATCGCGTCTCGATCGTCACCATCGAATCGGCGAACTGTACCGCATTTTGAATGAAATTGCCGAGACCATGGATGAATTCCGCGCTGCGCCGCACCATGGGTTCCTCGGAATCGGGCGTCGTCGAATGCGGTCCAGGCTCGAACCGGAGCTCGACCCCCGCGGACTCATACGGTTGCGCGGCGACGAGCACCAGCGCGCTGAGCGGCATGCTCGAATAGGGCGGGCCGCCATGGGCCTCCGGCCGCTGCGCCAGGCTTGCCAGAATCTCGCGGCAGCGATCGCTTTGGCTGATCAGCAGCGCGATGTCGTCGGCGAGTGGGCTGTCTTTTGCCACCTCGTGCGACATCTCCTTGGCGGTGACGGCGATGGTGGCCAGGGGGCTGCCCAATTCGTGCGCCGCCACCGCCGCCAGACCTCCCAATTCCGAAAGCCGCTGCTCGCTCGACAACGCGGTCTGGGCCGCGGCCAGCGCGTCGGACATTCTGCGCGCTTGCTCGGATACGCTGCCGACATAGACGGCGATAAAAAGCGTGCCGAGGATCGTCGCCTCCCAGATGCCGATGACGTACAATTCGTCGAAGTCGAGCGACGTGCCGCTCCACGGAAAGGGCAGGTGCCAGAGCGCCAACAAGGTGATACATATGGTCGACAGCGTGCCCAGCCCCACGGTGCTGCCCCGCGAGAGCGCGGTCGCGGACACCGTGACCGGAGCCAATATCAACAGCGAAAACGGATTGCGCAGACCGCCCGTAAGGAACAGGAGCGCGGACAGTTGCATGACATCGTAGGCCAGGTGGAGCGCGGCGGCGCGGTCGCCCAGGCGCATCGACAGCGGCCACCGCAGCGTTACCGCGGTGTTGAGCAGCGCCGACGCCGCAACCACCGTGATCGCCTCGACCAGAGGCAGATCGAACCGCAGGCCGTAATGGACCGTCAGCAGCGTGGCCAGTTGCCCGAAGACGGCGACCCAGCGGATGTAGACCAGGGTGCGCAGATTGACCCGCCCCGGCGGCTCCAGCGCCCCGGGGTGCCAAAAGGCGTCGGTCGCGTGCTCTGCCATTTCTCGCTCTCCCCGCCGCCGACCCGGCGGGCGGTCGAGCCCGGCGTCGGCGGCCGCACATTCAATCCCCACCATTTGAGGACATGAACGACACAGTTATCAAGGTCGACGGCCTGTGCAAGCGTTACGACGAAGTTCTGGCCGTCGACGACATCGCGTTTTCGGTTCGCCGTGGGACCGCGGCGGCATTGCTGGGCGGCAACGGGGCGGGCAAGACCACAACCCTGTCCATTATACTCGGCCTGCTTTTGCCGACTTCCGGCACGGTGCGGGTGCTTGGCGTCGATATGGTCCGGCAGCGCTACCGGGTGCTGCCGAGGATGAATTTTTCCTCCCCCTACGTGGAATTGCCGCACCGGCTGACCGTTCGGGAAAACCTGACCGTTTATGCCAAGCTTTACGGCGTGCGCCGGGCGCGCCGGCGCATCGCGGAGTTGGCCGCCGACCTCGCCATCGAGCCGCTGCTCGACCGCAAGGCGGGCAACCTTTCGGCCGGACAGAAAACCCGCGTGGCGCTGGCCAAGGCGCTGTTGAACGAACCCGAACTGCTGCTGCTCGACGAACCGACCGCCTCGCTCGATCCCGATACGGCGGACTGGGTGCGCGGCTATCTCGAACGCTACCGAGACGGTACCGGGGCAACCCTGTTTCTAGCCTCGCACAACATGGCCGAGGTGGAACGCCTGTGCGAGAACGTGCTGATGATGCGCGAAGGCCGCATCGTCGACCGTGGCCCGCCGGCGGATCTGATTGCCCGTTACGGCCGCCGGACGCTGGAGGAAGTGTTTCTCGATATTGCGCGCCGCGGCTCGCGCGCCGACCCCACGGCCGAGGCGGTGGCGACGTGAACGGCCCGGACACCGGTATCGGCGGCGCGGACACCGGAATCGGCGGCGCGGAGGTACGCGTGCGCGCCGAGTATTTTTCCTGGCGTCGGTTGGGAGCGATGGTTCTGCGCTACGTCTATCTGTTTCGCGGGTCGTGGCCGCGCCTTCTGGAACTGTGTTACTGGCCGACGGTGCAGATGATTCTCTGGGGTTTCATCACGACTTTCTTCGCCGGACACAGCGAATGGGTGATGCAGGGGGCGGGCGTGTTGATTTCCGCCGTCCTGTTGTGGGACGTGCTGTTTCGAGGCGAGCTTGGCGTGACGATCTGTTTCCTCGAGGAAATGTGGTCGCGCAACCTGGCGAATCTCTGCGTCAGCCCGCTGCGGCCCTACGAGCTCATCGCCGCGCTCCTGACGATGAGCTTTATCCGCACGTTCATCGGCCTGGTTCCAGCGGTGCTGCTCGCCATACCGCTCTATAACTATTCGATTTTCGATCTCGGCCTGCCGTTGATCGCCTTTTTCGCCAACCTGCTGATCATGGGCTGGGCGGTCGGGCTCGCGATCGCGGGGATATTGCTGCGCTGGGGTCTTGGCGCCGAAAGTCTTGCCTGGCTGGCGATTTTCGGGGTGGCGCCGCTCTCGGGTATCTACTATCCGATCTCGGTGCTGCCCGGATGGTTGCAGCCGGTCGCCTTGGCGCTGCCGTCCTCGCACGTCTTCGAGGGCATGCGCGCGGTGTTGTTCGACGGCGTCTTTCGTCTCGACCTGTTCTTCAACGCGGTGGCCTTGAACGTCGTTTATATCGCCCTCGGCGCCAGCACGTTCCTCTATTTTTTCCGGGTGGCGCGCCGGCGCGGTCTGATTCTGCAGATGGGGGAATGATCGGGAAGAATAAAATCGGCCGGCCAAGATCGGTTGGCGCTGTCCCGACGATGACCTATAACAAGGCTGTCCGGGCAGTACACCTCGGATTAATTCGGCGCAAGCATCAGATGATCAGTCCGGCATTACCAGGAACCGCGGCGCGGCTCGCGGCGCTTTTCGCACCATGACGGCGACAACGCGGTGGTGGTGGATTCGCCACGCGCCGGTAACGGTTTACGATGGCCGGGTCTATGGTCAGACCGACGTGCCCGCGAATACGTCCGACACCGGGGCGTTCGCCGCCCTGGCCGGTACCTTGCCCGACGGCGCCCAATGGGTGACGAGCAACCTGCGGCGCACGCGCGACACCGCGTCGGCCATCGCCGGCGCCGGGCTGCGCATCGGCGATCCCGTCGCCGAGGCCGCCTTGGCCGAGCAGCATTTCGGCGACTGGCAGGGCCAGGATCGGCGGGAGGTGTACCGGCAAAACGCGGAATGGCACGGATTCTGGCTGGCGCCGGCCGACACGGCGCCCCCCGGCGGCGAGTCCTTTGTCGATCTCAGCCGCAGGGTCGGGCTGGCGATCGAACGTTTGTCGCGCGATTATGCCGGCCGGGATATCGTCGCGGTCGCCCATGGCGGCACGATACGCGCGGCGCTGGGGCTGGCGTTGGGATTGGAGCCGGCCGTTGCCTTGGCTTTCACCGTCGACAATTTGTCGCTCACGCGCATCGATCACATTTCCGGCGACGACGGAAATGCCGCCTGGCAGGTGGGCGCGGTAAATCTGCCGCCCGGATTCGCGGCGCGGTAGCGTCGCGATCCCGGGGGGGTTGACGGCGCCGCAAAAAAGGCGTTTGCACTGTTTCGGAACGCGGGGAGGCGTTGGCCGGGGCTAGCAGAAGGAACAAACGATGTTGAATTATTTTCGCACCGCACTGATCGCCACCGCAATGTTCGGCCTCTTCGCCGCCGCGCCGCCCGCGCGGGCCGCTTCGGATTCCGAGGAGTTGGTCATCAAGTCTCGGCTGCTGCTCGAGAAACTGCGCGACCATCCCGACTTCAGCAGTTACCGCAGGACCCTCAAGGAAGCCAAGGGCGTCCTGGTGATTCCCAGTCTCATCAAAGGCGCGTTCATCATCGGCGCCGAGGGCGGCAGCGGCGTGCTGCTGGCCCGCAAGGACGACGGCACGTGGAGCCACCCCGCGTTCTTTACCCTGGGCGCGGGCAGCGTCGGACTGCAGATCGGCATTCAGGACACCGAAGTCGTGTTCGTGATCATGACCGATAGCGGCCTGAACGCGGTCATCAGCAACGAGGTCAAGCTCGGGGTCGACGCCAGCATCAGTTTCGGGCCGATTGGCCGCGGCCTCGAAGGCTCGACGACCACCGGCCTGGGCGCCGACATCGCGGCGTTTTCGAAATCCATTGGCGCTTTTGCCGGCGGTTCGCTCGAGGGCGCGGTGATCCACGAGCGCATGGATTACAACCGGCAATATTATGGCGACGACGCGGCGACCGCGCGCCGGGTAGTGATAATGGACCGCTACCAGAACCCGCACGCCACCACGATCCGCGAGGTTCTGGCGGGCTACAAGTAGCGCCGCGGCTCAGGGAAGCCGCGTGACGACGATAATCGCGGCCACGATGCCGGCGTCGATCAGGCAGGCCACCACGAACAGATAGAGCCCGCGCGCCACGTCCGATGCGGTGGCGCGGGCCCGGCCCTCGCCGATCCAGGCGCCCGCCTTGCCGCCGCCCGGGCCGGCCAGGGCGAGACCGAGCGCGCCGGCCATGGCGCCCACGGGCCATCCGGCGTTGAACGACGCGTGCTTGCCCGCGTCCCGCCACATCGTCCCGAGGGCGCGAACCGGGTTGGCGCGCGGCGCGAACAACGCGGCGAAGACGATTATCAGCCCGGCCAGCCGCGCCGGCACCGCGCTCAATAGGTCGTCGAGACGCGCCGCCGCCAAGCCGAACGCTCCGTGACGGCGGGTGGACCGGCCGATTACCGCGGCCATGGCGTTGACGGTCGCGTGCGCCAGCACGCCCGGCAAGCCCAGCAGCAGGTACCAGAACACCGGCGCCACCAGCCACGCCGCGAAGCACTCGGCCATTTTCTCGACGGAAGTGCGCGCCAACGCATAGTCGTCCTTGCCGCTAAGGTCGTCTTGCGACAGCGGCGCCAGGGCCTCCCGGACCGCGCCCAAATGGTCGGCGCGCAAGGCCCGGTTCGCGGCGCGCATGCGAAAATAAACGCCGCGCTGCGAGACCATGAGAGTGAGCACGGCAAGCTCCGCCGCCCAGCCATACCATGTCAGGCGGTCCAGGCGCTCCACGCCCCAGCCCACGGCGACGGACAGGGCGGCGAACAGCAAGACCAACAGCGCCCCGCGAAAGACGCGCGCCCTGTCGCCGCGCTTTTCCCGGTTGAGCCGTCTGTCCAAATCCGAAGTGAGGTGTCGCACGAAACGCCGCGGATGCGGCACCCAACCTGCGAGCAAGGCGCCGCCCGGCAGCACCGCGTCGAGCACGAGGGCGGCGAACAACAGCATAAGCGCCGGCGTGGCGCTCAATTCCTGGAAACTCATGCGGCGACAATGGCGACCGCGGCGCGCCGCGTCAATTGTCGGCCCCCGGCTTCGGCCGAGGCGCCGACATTCGAGTGTGGACTTTAGCGGACCGTTATTCTGGCGCCGGCAAGGCGCAGCCGCCGCACGACCGGCCAATGGCCCTGCCGCCGGGCCCAGGCCAACGCCGTCATCCCCGCGAAGTCCGACAATTCTACATTTGCGCCAAGCGTGATCAGTGTCGCGACGGCTTTTTCGTGCCCTCCCATCGCGGCTTTCATCAACGCGGACATGCCCTGCTGGTCGGTCATGTCGATATCCGCGCCGGCGTCGGCCAGAAGCGTGACCAAGAGAGCACTTCCCCGTTCCGCCGCCCAGATGAGCGCCGTGTTGCCGCTCTTGTCCTTGGCGTCGATCCGCGCCCCGAATTTGACCAGCGCTATGGCGATGTCGGCCCGCCCTCTCATCGCCCCGTGCATGAGCGCGGTGATTCCATCGAACGGGGCCTTGTTCGGACTGACGCCGGTCAGGAGTTGCCGGCGGACCTCGGCGAGATTGCCGGCGCGCGCCGCCGTCACCAGCGGCACGCTCCCGATCACGATCTTTTCGGCAATAGCGTTGCCCGGCGCCAAGGCTATTCCTAGCCCCAGCACCAGTACGGTTGCTTTCATTTTTGTTGCGCCTCGCTACCTCCCCCTACCCAAATAGCTTAGGCTTCCGTTAACCATGAGTCGAGTCCGGCGGATCGCCCCGAATATTGGCGGCATTCGGCCCATGCGAGCGTCGGGAGAGGCGTCAGCCAGCCTATGCGAATGGGAGTATTCGGGCGATTCCCCGGGGTTTACGGTTGCCAAACCCTTTGCCGGTATATAATCATGTTGCAGTGCAATAAAATGCCGCCGGGCCATTATTCAGGAATCGCCTTTGCTCTATCACCTGCACGCGATGCACAGGGCCTCGTTGGCGCCGTTGCGGTTCATGGCAACGGCCGGCCAGCGATTCTTCTCGCATCCGGCGATTCCCGTTTCAGGGACCCGTTACGGGCGCTCCATGGCGGCGGCGTGCGAGTTGTTGGAGAGGGCCACGCGGCGTTATCTGAAGCCCGCCTTCGGTCTCGGCCACACCATGATCGAAAACCGCGTGGTGCCGGTCGAGGAAGTGGAGGTCTTCGAAAACGATTTCTGCGTCCTGCGCCATTTCCGGCGGGCGGTCCGGCGCGATGACCCCAAGGTGCTGCTGGTCGCCCCCATGTCGGGTCATTTCGCCACGCTCCTGCGCGGCACCGTGGCGGCACTCCTTCCGGAGCACGAGGTCTACGTCACCGACTGGAAGGACGCGGGCCAGGTACCGATTTCCAAGGGCGGCTTCGATCTCGACGACTACACCGACGACGTTATCGAATTTCTACGACTGATCGGCCCCGGCGCCCACGTGATCGCGGTGTGCCAGCCGTCGGTGCCCGTGCTTGCCGCGGTCTCGCTGATGGCCGCCATGGGCGACGATTCGGCGCCGCGCTCGATGGTGATGATGGGCGGCCCGATCGACACCCGCGTCAACCCGACCCAGGTCAACCTGCTTGCCGAGAGCCACGCCATCGAATGGTTCGAAAAATCGGTGATCTCCCGCGTGCCGATGCCGAACCCGGGGGCCATGCGTCGGGTCTACCCGGGATTCCTCCAGCTCTCCGGTTTCATGACGATGAATCTCGACAGTCACTTCAGCGCCCACGTGCGGCTGTTCGATCATTTGGTTCTGGGCGACGACGAGGGCGCCGCGGCGCACCGCCGGTTCTACGACGAGTACATGTCGGTGATGGATCTGCCGGCGGAGTTCTATCTGCAGACCGTTCGCACCGTGTTCCAGGAGCATGCGCTGCCCAAGGGCGTCATGACGTCGCGCGGGCGCAGGATCGAGCCCGCGGCGATCTCGGACACGGCGCTGCTGACGGTCGAGGGTGAGCTCGACGACATCTCGGGGCTCGGCCAGACCCGCGCGGCGCACGACCTCTGTAGCGGAATCCCGGCGGCCAAGCGGCGGCATCACGAGCAGGCGAACGTCGGCCATTACGGTATTTTCAACGGCCGGCGCTGGCGCAACGAGATCTATCCGCTGGTCCGCGATTTCATTCGCGAAAACGCCTGATATTTCAACCGGCGGCACTTCTGGTGCGCCGGACCGCCGCCTTCCAGCCGTCATAAAGACGCTCGCGCGCCGCCTCCCCGAGCGTTGGCGCGAATTCCGCTTCGCCGCCCCAATTCGCCGCTATTTCGTCCAGCGAATCGTAAAACCCGACTCCCAGGCCGGCCAGGTAGGCCGCGCCGAGCGCCGTCGTCTCGACCACGCGCGGGCGCTCGACCGGCAGGCCCAGGAGGTCGGCCAGCCGTTGCATCAGCCAGTCGTTCGCCGTCATGCCGCCATCGACGCGCAGGCAAGCGGGCGGCGATCCGTCGGCCGCCATGGCCTCGATCAGATCGCGGGTCTGATAACAGACCGCGTCGAGCGTCGCCCGGGCGATGTGCGCCGCGCCGGTATCGCGGGTAAGCCCGAAGATCGCGCCACGAGCGGCCGCGTCCCAATAGGGCGCGCCGAGGCCCGTGAAGGCCGGCACGATATGCACCCCGCCCGTATCCGGGACCGAGGCGGCGAGCGCCTCCACCTCGGCGGCGGACGCGATCAATCCCAGCCCGTCGCGCAGCCACTGCACCGCCGCGCCGGCCGTGAAGACGCTGCCTTCCAGCGCGTAGCTGGCGACGCCGTCCAGCCGATAGGCGATGGTGGTCAGCAGGCGGTTGCGCGATGCCATGGCCTTGCCGCCGGTGTTGAGCAGGACGAAGGCGCCGGTGCCAAAGGTGCTCTTGATCATGCCGGGGGCGAAACAGGCCTGGCCCACGAGCGCCGCCTGCTGGTCGCCGGCGATGCCCGCGATCGGCACCGCCTGCCCCAGATGCTCGGCCAGGGCGGTCCCGAAATCGCCGCTCGAATCGCGCACCTCCGGCAAAATCGAGCGCGGGATATCGAACCGGGCCAGGAGCTCGTCGTCCCAGTCCTGCCGGTGGATATCGAACAGCATGGTGCGCGAGGCGTTGGTGGCGTCGGTCGCGTGCACCTTTCCGCCGGTGAGCCGCCACAAAAGGAAGCAGTCGATGGTGCCGAAGGCGAGCTCGCCGCGTACCGCCGCCGCGCGCGCGCCGGCCAAATTGTCCAGCAGCCAGGCGATCTTGCTGGCCGAGAAATAGGGATCGGCGAGCAAGCCTGTCTTGGCTTGAATCGTGGGCTCAAAGCCGTCGGCGACCAGCCGCTCGCACATCGCCGCGGTGCGCCGGTCCTGCCAGACGATGGCGTTGTGTATCGGCCTTCCGTCGGCGCGGCTCCAGATCAGCGTGGTCTCGCGCTGGTTGGTGATGCCGATGGCGGCAAGGTCCGTGGCCGCCAGCCCGGCATCGGCAAGCGCCCCCCGGCAGGTCTCGATCACGGCCCGCCAGATTTCCTCGCCATCGTGTTCGACCCAGCCGTCCGCCGGAAAGATCTGGGACAGCTCGATCTGATGCCTGCCCAGCGGCGTGCCGTCGCGCCCGAAGACGATCGCGCGGGTGCTGGTGGTGCCCTGGTCGATGGCGAGAAGTGTGGCGGGCGCTGGCATGAATCGTCCCCGATGGCGGATGCGGTCCGGTGGCGGGAGGATGATCCGGGCGTGCCTCGGCGGTGTCAAGCGGGGTTGGGGACTTGCGCGGCGGCGGGCGGCGCGGGTAAGAAGACGCATGGCCAGGGCTCGCCGAACCGAAGAACTGCTGATCGGCCGCAAGCGCGTGCCCGTGACGGTGCGCGCGAGCGCCCGGGCGCGGCATATTTCGCTGCACGTGGACACCGCCACCGGAATGGTCGAGCTTGTGCTGCCGCGCGGCACGTCGCGTCGTGAAGGGCTCGAATTCGCGCGCGAAAAGGCGAAATGGATCGTCCGCCACCTGGCGCGGATGCCGCCCCTGGTGCCCTTCAAGGACGGCGCCGTAATCCCTGTCCTCGGCGTAAACCACCGGGTTTGTCACCGGCCCGGCGCCAGGGGCGGGGTCTGGCGGGAGGGCAACGAGATTCACGTCTCGGGCCAGGCGGCGCATTTGCCGCGCCGGCTCACCGATTGGCTAAAGCAAGAGGCGAAACGGGTAATCTCCGCTCACGCCCGCGAAAAGGCGACCCAAATCAACCGCGATGTCGCCCGCGTCTCGGTGCGCGAGGTGCGTTCGCGCTGGGGCAGTTGCTCGGATCTGGGCAATTTGAATTATTCCTGGCGCCTGATCTTCGCGCCCAAGCCGGTGATGGATTACGTCATCGCGCACGAGGTCGCGCACCTCGTCGAAATGAACCACGGCAAGCGGTTCTGGCGGGTCGTCGACCGCATCACCGCGGATTCCCAGGGTTCGCGCAAATGGCTGGTAAAGAACGGCGCCCGGCTTTACCGCTACGGGTAAATCGAAAACAGCCGATTTGGCCGCAAGGATCGGATAGAATGGCTGCGACGGCGGTATTAGTCTCGGAGCCATGATGCAGACCGAAACGATCCAGACACCCATGGAATCCGCGCGCTGGCGGGCGGTGTTCGGCCGTGACCGGGCGCTGGACGGCGATTTCGTCTACGCCGTGAGCTCGACCGGGATCTACTGCCGCCCGTCCTGCCCCTCGCGCCGACCGAAACGGGAAAACGTGATGTTCTACGACGTTGCCGAAGCCGCAGAGCGGGCCGGCTATCGCGCTTGCCGACGCTGCAATCCCCGCGACGCCGACGCCGCCGACCCGGCGACCGCCAGAATCCGCCGCGCCTGCCGCTACATCGAGGAAAGCGAGACACCGCCGACACTCGCGGATCTGGGCGCGCACGTGGGCCAAAGCCCCCATCATTTTCAGCGGACATTCAAGCGGGTCATGGGCATCACCCCGCGCCAGTACGCCGACGCCATCCGCCTGGGCCGGGTCAAGAGCCTGCTCAGAGGTGGCGACGACGTGGCCGGGGCGCTCTACGAAGCCGGTTACGGCTCGTCGAGCCGGCTCTACGAGCGAGCGCCCAGCCAGCTCGGCATGACGCCGGCCACCTACCGGAAGGGCGGAGCCGGAGCGCGCATGGCCTATGCACTGCGCGACAGTTCCCTCGGCCGACTGCTGGTCGCCGCGACCGAACGCGGCATCTCGTTCCTCGCCTTCGGCGATTCCGACGCGGCTCTGGTGCGCGAGCTCAGGAACGAATTCCCGGCCGCCGACATCGAGCCCGATTCCGGCCGCCTGGGGCCGTGGATCGAAGCCGTGATCGCCAGGCTCGATGGCGCCGAAAGCGGCGCCGACCTGCCGCTCGACGTGCGCGCGACGGCGTTTCAGTGGCGCGTCTGGCAGGAGTTGCGCGCCATCCCGCGCGGCCAGACCCGCACCTACCGGGAGATCGCGGGCAGCCTCGGTCAGCCCAAGGCGGCGCGCGCCGTCGGCCGGGCCTGCGCCACCAACCCGGTCTCGCTGCTCGTGCCCTGCCACCGCGCCGTGCGCGGCGACGGCGGATTGGGCGGTTATCGTTGGGGACTGGGGCGCAAGGAAGCGCTCATAGCGGCCGAGCGCGAAGCGGCGAAAAGCGGCTAACGCGCCACGCCCGGGAGCGGTGTGGGCGGCGTGCCCTTGAGCGCCCGGGCCATGAACGATTTCCACAGCCGCGCCGGCAGGCTGCCGCCCGTCACGCCCTTCATCGGCGCGCCGCCATCGTTGCCGAGCCAGACGCCGGTCACCAGATCGGGCGTGTAGCCGATGAACCAGGCGTCGCGGAATTCCTGGCTGGTGCCGGTCTTGCCGGCGGCCGGCCGGCCGAAGCGGGCGGCCTTGCCAGTGCCCCAGACGACGACCGAGCGCAGCACGTCGTTCATCGCGGCCACGTGTTCGGGCGCCATCACCCGGCCCGGGCCGGATCCGGCGCGGCGATACAACACCTCGCCCGCGCCGTTACGGATTTCGACGATTCCATAGGGCCAGACGCCGAGGCCCCGGTTGGCGAACGCGGCGTAGGCGCCGGTCAGTTCGAGCAGCGAGACCTCGCTGGCGCCCAGCGCGATGGACGGGTTCGGCGCCAGCTTCGAGGTAATGCCCAGGCGCTTGGCCACCTCGATCACCTTTTTACGGCCGACGCGCTCGCTCACCCGCACGGCCACCGAGTTCAGCGACCGCGCCAGCGAGTCGCGCAACGTGACCTCGCCGTAATAGCGGTTGGCGTAATTGCGCGGCGACCATTTGCCGATTTTGAGCGGCCCGTCGTAAAACCGGTCGTCGGGTCCGAGCCCGGCCTCGAGCGCGGCGAGAAAGACGAAGGGCTTGAAGGCCGAGCCCGGCTGGCGCAGCCCCTGGGTCGCGCGGTTGAACTGACTTCCCCGGTAGTCGCGGCCGCCGACCATCGCCCTGACGGCGCCGCCCGGCGCGAGCGCCACCAGCGCCGCCTGGCCCGCGCCCAGCGCCGCGCCCTTGCCGTCGAGCGTCGCGGTCACGCTCACCTCGGCGAAAGCCTGCAGGCGCGCATCAAGCGTCGTCACGACGATCAGGTCGCTCTCGGAATAGCCGACGAAACCGGGCACCTGCTCCAGCACCCAGTCGGCGAAGTACCGCCGCCCGGCGCCGGAGGCGAGGGGCGGCGCGGTGCGGCGTTTCGACCGGGCCACCGCCGCCTCGGCGCGGCTGAGATAGCCGGCCTGGACCATGGCGTTGAGCGCCAGCGCCGCCCGTCGGGCCGCCGCTTTGGGGTTGGCAAGCGGGTTGTAGCGCGACGGCGCCTTCAGCATCCCAGCCAGCATCGCCGATTCATAGAGCGACAGCTTGTCCGGCGATTTGCCGAAATACTTGCGCGCCGCCGCGTCCACGCCATAGGTGCCGGCGCCCAGATAGACGCGGTTCAGGTAGATCGCCAGGATTTGACGCTTCGAGAAACGGTATTCGAGCCAAAGCGCCAGCAGCATTTCCTGCACCTTGCGGCGAAGGTTGCGCCGCGGCGTCAGGAACAGGTTCTTGGCCAGTTGCTGGGTGATCGTGCTGCCGCCCTGACGGATGCGCCCCTCGCGCAGATTGACGATCGCGGCGCGCGCCAGGCCCCAGGGATCGATGCCCGGGTGATCCATGAAGCGCCGGTCCTCGACCGCCATCACCGCCTTCGGAAGATAGGGCGGCATGCGGTCGAGGCCCACGGGCGCGCCGTAGAGGTCGCCGAAGGTTGCGAGCGTGTCGCCGCGCGAATCCATCAGCGTTACGCTGGGCCGCCGCGTCACCCTGTCGAGCCGTTGCGGGTCGGGCAGGTCCCAGGCGTACCAGATGACCGCGCCGGCAAACAGCACGGAAACCCAGATCAGGCCCGTCGCTCCCCATTTCAGCAGTGCCAGCCGACGCGATCGGCGTGGCTTGCCGCCGCCTGTTCCGGAAACGCGTGAAATGCGGGACCTGTCGGATTTCGCCGCCATGCGGGCTCAGTCCACCGTCTCGTTGGCGTAGACGCCCCAAATTTCGGCCCGCTTCAGCCAGCCCTTGTAGCCGCCGGCGTCGATGCGGCACCAACCGCCCGCGCATTCGAGAAGATGGGCAATCACGTCCGCCTCGGCCTGGGCCACGGGCGGCGCGGCGGGTTTCGGGCGGCGCATCAATGTCCGCGTGCGGCCGGTAACGATGACGCTGCGCCGGCCCGTAAGAGTGGATTGGTGGACCCAGCCGATTGCGCCCTCGCGGTCGCGGACGCGGCGCCAGGTGTCGAATTCGGCTATGATTTCGACCGGCAGATATCGGCGCTGGAACACCCACAGGATCGGATAGCGCTGTCCCGGGCCGGTACGCACGTTGACCTCGCCCGAACGCAGCGCCACGAAGCGCGGCACCCCGAGCCCGGTCTCGGCGCCCGCGCGCGGCGCGCCGGCGGCTGCCAGGATGATGAGAATCAACAGGGCGGAATAGGTTCGGGCCAATTCGCGGCATTGTCCGGATCGGGGCTGCAACGAGCTTCCTGCTACACGCGGTTGACAGGCCATCGCTGGGGCTGGACTCTTATGCAGGGCCGGGCGCCGCCGGTCAAGGCGGAGGCGCGGTTCGATGGCGCTGGACAAGGCACCCTTGCGCTTGATATGGGCTGGCCACGGGACCCGGCCATATAGTGGGACATGAGCCGGGTCGAAACACGGGGGAGCAAATATAAATGGCGCGACCGAAGCCCGTCGTCGTGGTGACAAGGAAACTTCCCGATCCGGTCGAGACCCGGATGATGGAGCTCTTCGACACCCGCCTCAATCGCGACGATAAGGAGCTGTCCCAGGACGAGCTGGGCGAGGCGGTCAAGAACGCCGACGTGCTGGTGCCCACGGTGACCGACAATATCGACGACGCGGTGCTGGTCCAGGCCGGACCGCGGCTCAAGCTGATCGCTTCGTTCGGTACCGGTGTCGACCATATCGACCTGGCCGCCGCGCGCGAGCGCGGCATTGCCGTTACCAATACGCCGGGCGTGCTGACCGAGGACACCGCCGATATGACCATGGCGCTTATGCTCGCGGTGCCGCGTCGGCTGGTCGAGGGCGAGAAGCTGATCCGCAGCGGCGCGTGGGCGGGATGGAGCCCGACCTCGATGCTCGGCCACCGTATTTGGGGCAAGCGCCTCGGCATTATCGGCATGGGGCGCATCGGCCAGGCGGTGGCCAAGCGCGCCCGCGGCTTCGGCCTGTCGATCCATTACCACAACCGCCGCCGCGTCCATCCCGACGTCGAAGCCGAACTCGAAGCGACCTATTGGGAAAGCCTCGACCAGATGCTGGCGCACATGGACATCGTCTCGGTCAATTGCCCGCACACGCCGGCGACCTATCATCTTTTGTCGGCGCGCCGGCTCAAGCTGATGCGGCCGCACGTCTATATCGTCAACACGTCGCGCGGCGAGGTGATCGACGAAGCCGCGCTGACACGGCTGCTCGCCGAGGGTGCTATTGCCGGCGCCGGGCTCGACGTGTACGAGCACGAACCCGCCGTCAACCCCAAACTGACGGAGCTCGACAACGTGGTGCTGCTGCCGCACATGGGCTCGGCCACGCTCGAGGGACGCGTCGATATGGGCGAGAAGGTCATCGTTAACATCAAGACCTTCGTCGACGGCCACACACCCCCCGACCGCGTTCTGGAAACGATGTATTAGAGAAGCTTTCCGGCTTCTTCAGGCGCCGGCGAGAGTCATGCCGTCGATGCGCAATGTCGGCGCGTCGACGCCGTAGCGGAAAGTGAGGTCGTCGGCCGGAATGAGGTGCTTGTACATCTCGATCAGGTTTCCGGCCACGGTGATTTCGTTCACCGGATAGGTCAGCTCGCCGCCCTCGATCCAGAAGCCGGCCGCGCCGCGGCTGTAATCTCCGGTCACGCCGTTGACGCCAAAACCGATCAGCTCGGTGACATAGAGTCCCCGGTCGATGCCGGCGATCAGGTCGTCGCGCGAGACGTCGCCGGCTTCGAGATAGAGGTTGGTCGCCGATGGCGAGGGCGGCGAGGAGGTGCCGCGCGCCGCGTGGCCCGTGGTTTCCAGGCCGAGCTGATGGGCCGAGCGGGTGTCCAGGAGCCAGGTCGTAAGCCGTCCGTCGGCCACCACCTCGCGCCGCGCGTTGGCCACGCCCTCGCCGTCGAAGGGCTTGGAACGCAGCCCGCGCGGCCGGTGCGGGTCGTCGACGATGGTGATGCCGGCGGCAAACACCGCCTCGCCCATCTTGTCCTTCAGGAAGCTGGTGCCGCGGGCGATAGCCGCACCGTTGATGGCGCCCGAAAGGTGCCCCAGCAGCCCGCCCGAGACGCGCGGGTCGTAGACGATCGGCACCTTCGCGCTCTTGACCTTGCGGGCACCAAGCCGCCGCACCGCCTTTTCGCCGGCGCTTTGGCCGACCTCGGCGGGCGGAATCATGTCGGCGCCGTGTACGGTCGAGGAATAATCGTAGTCGCGCTCCATCTCCAGCCCCTCGCCGGCCAGCACCGAGACCGCGAGCGTGTGGCGCGAACTTTCGTACCCACCGGCGAAGCCGTTCGAGGCGGCAAGGGCTACGCGCGACCGGCCCCAGCTGGCCTCCGCGCCCTCGGAATTGGTCACGCCAGCGACGGCGCGGGCCGCGTCCTCGGCCTCCCGGGCCAGTTCGATCAGCGCTTCGGGCGCCGGCTCGGACGCATCGAAGATATCGAATTCCGGCATATCGCGGGCCAGCAGGCCGGGCTCGGCCAACCCGCAATGGGGATCCTCGGGCACCGAGCGCGCCATGGCGACCACGCGCGCGACCAGCTCGTCGAGCACGGTTGGCGAATGATCGGTCGAGGACACCACGGCCTGCTGCTTGCCGACGAACACGCGCAGTCCCAGATCCTGGCTTTCGGAACGTTCGAGCTTCTCGATCTCGCCGAGCCGCTGGGCGTGCGAGATGGAAACGGATTCGACGTAAAGCGCGTCGGCCGCGTCGGCGCCGGCGGCCTTGGCCTTGGCGATGAGGCCGGTGATCAACTCCAGGGGTTCGGCGTCGGCCGGCATCGGCTCGGTCTCGCTTGGCGGTAGGTTCGGAGTAGCAACCTTATACGGCACCGGGCATGCCGACGCCAGCGGCGCGGCCTAGAGCATATTTCGTTCATATCGGACCACTGAGACGGCGGCTCCGGCTTGCTGGCAAGGAAGGCTTCGTGCCGCGAT
>CBDVDY010000007.1:0-22635 GCA_965372875.1 uncultured Alphaproteobacteria bacterium
GCGGGCGCTTCCTTGGCCTTACTTGCCGTGGGCGCTTTTTCCTCCTTGGCCCGGGCAGCCTCGCCATTCGTTTTGGCCCCGGCAGCCTCGCCATCCGCTTTGGCGTCGGCCGGCTGCTTCTCCGGCGTGGCGGAGGTATCAGCGTCGCCGCCGCTGCCCGCGCCAGCGGCTTCATCGCCCTTATCCGGCAGGTTCTCGGTCATTCCGGTCTCGGATTCGCCCACATCGACGCCGGATTTGCGTGCTTCCTCCTCGAGCCCATCAAGCACCGAGTCCGCCAGGAGATCGCAATACAACTCGATCGCCCGCAGCGAATCGTCGTTGCCCGGAATCGGATAGGTGATGCCGTCCGGGTCGGAATTGCTGTCAACCACGGCAATCACGGGAATTTCCAGCTTGCGCGCCTCCCGCACGGCGATCGCTTCCTTGTTGGTGTCGATCACCACCACGACATCCGGCGGCGCGCCCATTTCCTTGATGCCGCCCAAGGCCCGGTCGAGCTTGTCGCGCTCGCGGGTGAGCCGCAACAATTCCTTTTTGGTGAGGCCGACATCCTCGGCACCGAGTTGCTCCTCCAAATCCCGCAGCCGGCGAATCGAGTTGGAGATCGTCTTCCAGTTGGTCAGCATTCCCCCCAACCAACGATGGTCGACGTAATATTGGCCGCAGCGTTTTGCCGCCTCGGAGAGGTTTTTGCTGGCCTGGCGCTTGGTACCGACGAACAGCACCCGCCCACCGTTGGCGGCGACGGCCCTGACCGCCTGCATCCCTTGATACAGGAGCGGCACGGTCTGCTGCAGGTCGATGATATGAACTTTGTTGCGGATGCCGAAGATATAGGGCCCCATCTTCGGGTTCCAGCGCCGGGTCCGGTGGCCGAAATGGACGCCGGCCTCCAAGAGCTGCCGCATGGTAAAGGTCGGCATGACCATGGGTATCTTTCCTTTTCCGGTTAAGCCTCCGCGGGAGAACGTCCGGCCGGCGCCTCGGGCGCCGACCCGACACCGGATCGACCAACCGGGCTCTCCCCGGCGGCCGCATCCCGCGTGCGGATTTCGATCGAGGCTGGTAAATAACGTCCCGAGGCCCGATTTGCAAGGAATTTCAAGCCGGAAGGGGCTATTTTGGAGGCCGGCGAAAATGCCGCGCGTTGCCGCACCCAGTTTCACGAATGGCGGCCAATCCGCCCGTCCGGGCGGCAACCGCAAGGTGTGATGCCTCAAAGTTCGTCGACCTGGGCAACGCCGGGAATCGCTTTGATTGCCGCCCTCGTGGCGGGTGAGACCGCAAAACCGCCGGGGATCGCAACCTCGACCTCGCGGTCATCGAGGTCGATTATCACGCTCAACTTGCCGCGGCCGGCGCGCTGCCGGGCGATCAGGCTGGAGAGCGCGGCCAGTCCCGCTTCGCCCGCCTCGCCCGCGAGGAACACCTTGAGCCCTTGCGCCGTGTCGGCAACCGCGTCGTCCAGCGACCGCAACTCCTGAACGGTGACCCTTAGCGCGCCATTTTCGGCCCGCGCCTCGGCCGTCATCAGCACCGGAAGACCGAATTCGAGCGACTTGTCCAGGATTTCCCGGCCGCCGGCGAGAACCTCCGAGAACACGGTCACCTCGTACATGCCGCTGGAATCCGAGAGTTGCACGAAGGCATACCGGTTGCCGCGCTGGGACGATCGCTCCTTGCGGCTGATCACGGTTCCCGCAAGGCGTACCGTGGCCGTGCCCGCCTCGCCCAAGCGCTGGCAAAGACCGGCGTAGGACACCACTCCGATGCGGGCCAAGGCGCGATCATAAGCGTCGAGCGGATGGGCCGTGAGGTAGAAACCGACGGCATCGAATTCCTGGCGCAAACGGTCCATCATCGGCCAGTCGGGGACGTCCGGCAGGTTGAACGCCACGCCCGCCGCCTCGGCGCCGTCGCCAAACAGGTTTTCCTGATTGCTCTCGCGTTCGCTCACGGCGGCGCTGGCGTGAGCAAGGATACTGTCGACCGCCTCGTAGACTTGGCGGCGGTTCCGGTTGAGACCATCGAAAGCGCCCGCGCAGGCGAGACTTTCCAGTTGCCGGCGGTTGACAACACCACTATCGAAGCGGCGCGCGAATTCGAACAGGTCGGAAAATGGGCCGTTCGCGGAGCGTTCGGCGGTCAGCGCCAGCATCGCCTGGCGGCCGACGTTCTTGAGCGCCGCCAGGGCGTAACGGATGGCGCCGCCGCCGTCCTCGCGCGGCTCGACCGTGAATGTCGCCGCCGAGGCATTGATATCGGGCGGCAGGAGCGGTATCGCCAGCCGCTCGAGTTCGCGCTTGAAGACGTTGATTTTGTCGGTATTGCCAAGATCGAGGGTCATCGACGCGGCCATGAACTCGACCGGGTGGTTGGCCTTAAGGTACGCGGTCTGATACGCCACCAGCGCATACGCCGCCGCGTGTGATTTGTTGAAGCCGTAGCCGGCGAATTTGTACACCAAGTCGAAGATGCCGTCGGCCGTGCCTCGGGCAACATTGTTGGCGACCGCGCCGTCGACGAACGCCTCGCGCTCGGCCTCCATCACGGCCTTGTCCTTTTTGCCCATGGCCCGGCGCAGCACGTCCGCGCGCCCCAAGCTGTAGCCCGAGAGGACCTGGGCGATCTGCATCACCTGTTCCTGGTAGATGATGATCCCGTAGGTCTCGGCGAGGGTAGCTTCCAACGACGGGTGCAGATTGTCCGTCTGCTCGTCGCCATGCTTGCGGGCGATGTAGCTTGGGATGTTTTCCATGGGCCCGGGCCGGTAGAGGGCAACGACGGCGATGATGTCCTCGAAGCGGTCGGGCCGCAGTTGGCGCAGCACGTCGCGCATGCCGGCGCCTTCCAACTGGAACACGCCGGTACTCTCGCCCCGGCCCAACATTTCGTACGTCGCCGGATCGTCCAGCGGCAGAGTCTCGAAATCGATCGCGATGCCGCGCGCCGCCAAAAGCTCGGCCGCCCGCGCCAGGACCGTCAGCGTCTTCAGCCCGAGGAAATCAAACTTCACCAGGCCGGCGCGCTCCACATTCTTCATGTTGAACTGGGTAACCGGCATGGGCGAGCGCGGGTCGCGGTAGAGCGGCACCAACTCGTCGAGCGGGCGGTCGCCGATAACGACGCCAGCCGCGTGGGTCGAGGCATGGCGGTACAGGCCTTCGAGTTTGAGCGCGATGTCCATTAGCCGCGCGACCATTGGGTCGTCTCGCCGCATGTCGCGCAACAGGGGTTCGCCGTCGATAGCCTGTTGCAGCGTGACTGGACTGGCGGGATTGTTCGGCACCAGCTTGCAGATGCGGTCGACCTGGCCGTAAGGCATATGCAGCACGCGGCCAACGTCGCGCAGCACGGCGCGGGCCTGGAGCTTTCCGAACGTGATGATCTGCGCCACCCGGTCGAAGCCATATTTGTTCTGCACGTACTGGATCACCTCGTCGCGGCGATCCTGGCAGAAGTCGATATCGAAATCCGGCATCGACACGCGCTCGGGATTGAGGAAGCGTTCGAACAATAGGCCCCAGCGCAGCGGGTCGAGGTCGGTAATCGTGAGCGCCCAGGCGACCACCGAGCCCGCGCCCGAGCCGCGCCCGGGGCCGACGGGTATATTCTGCTCCTTGGCCCATTGGATAAAGTCGGCGACGATCAGGAAATATCCGCAAAACCCCATTTCCGCGATGACGCCGATCTCGTAGTCCAGGCGCTCGCGGTACGGCGCGGCGGCGGCCGCGTGCGCCGCCTCGTCCATACTCGTCGTAAAGACGTGTTTGCCGAGGCGTTTTTCGAGACCGGCGGCGGCCTGCGCCTTCAACTCCTCGACCTCGCCACGCCCGCTCTCGGCGGCGAATGCCGGCAAAATAGGCGGGCGCGGTTCGGGCATCACCGCGCAGCGCCGGGCGATGACGAGCGTGTTGTCGACCGCTTCGGGCAGGTCGGCGAACAGCGCCCGCATCTCGGCCGCCGTCTTGAAGCGATGTTCGGGCGTCAACCGCCGGCGCTCGCGCTCCTCCACGTAGCTGCTTTCGGCAATGCAAATCAGCGCGTCGTGCGCGTGGAACATGCTTTCGTCACCGAAGAAGGCCTCGTTGGTGGCGACCAGCGGCAGCCCATGCGCATCCGCCAGTTCGATCAGCCCGGCCTCGATCCGCCGTTCGATCTCCAGCCCGTGCCGCGTGATCTCGACATAAAGCCGACTCGGGAACAGGCGGTTCAGCGTGCCGAGCATTTCCGCCGCCGCCGGCCCCTGCCCTTCGCCCAGGAGCCGTCCAACCGCGCCCGCGACGCCGCCGGTAAGCGCGATGAGTCCGTCGGCGTGCGCCTGCAGCGCCGCGAGATCGACCTGCGGCGTCTCGGTTCCTTCGGTTTCCAGGAACGCGCGGCTGACCAGCTTGAGAAGGTTGTGATAACCAGCGTCGTTCTGAGCCAAGAGCACCAGTACGTCGGGCGGCAGTTCATGGCCGCTCCGACCGCCGCCATCGGTCCGCCGCACCGAAATCTGGCAGCCGATGATCGGCTGTACGCCGGCGCCGGCGCAGGCGAGCGCGAATTCCATCGCGCCAAAAAGATTGCCGCTGTCGGTAATGGCCACGGCGGGCATGCGCTCGTCGCGGCAAAGCGCCGCCAAATCCTCGATCTTCAGCGCCCCTTCGGAAAGCGAATAGGCGGTGTGAACGCGGAGATGGACGAAATCGGCGTGGGTCATGTGCAGTAGCAGGTCAATCGGCGCCCAGGTAGCGGCCATTGATTCCACAAGTCGCCGGGCGAGTCATCACAAATAGATATTGCGTGGAAAAGAATCGCGGCCACAGGATGTTGCGGCGGCGTAAACGCTCATTTTTGCGTTACCACGCCGTCCTCGAGCGTCAGCACGCGGTCCATGCGCGCCGCCAAAGCCAGATTGTGGGTGGCGACCAGGGCGCCGATTTTGGCGCCGTGCACGATCTGCAGCAGCTCGTCGAATACCTTGTCCGCGGTGTTGTGATCGAGGTTCCCGGTGGGCTCGTCCGCAAGCAACACGGTGGGCGCGTTGGCAAGCGCGCGGGCGATGGCGACGCGCTGCTGCTCGCCGCCCGAAAGCCGCGCCGGACGATGCGCGATACGTGGCGTCATCCCAAGAATGTCGAGCAGCTTGGCCGCCCGATCGCGCGCTTCGCGTTTTCGGATGCCGGCGATCAGTTGCGGCAGGACGACGTTCTCGAGCGCTGAAAACTCGGGCAGCAAATGGTGATATTGATAAACGAAGCCCACGCGGTCGCGTCTGATCTGCGTGCGCTGGTCATCGGCCAGCCGGCCGCAGGGAGCCCCGCCGATCGAGACTTCGCCGCTGTCCGGGCGCTCCAGGAGCCCGGCAATCTGCAGCAGCGTCGATTTGCCCGCGCCCGATTGGCCGAGAAGCGCAACCATTTCCCCGGGCGCCACCTCGAGCGAAGCGCCACGCAACACTTCGATGCTGGCCTCGCCCTGGTGGAATACACGGGTGATCTCTTGCAATCCGAGGAGGGCAGGAACGCTTTCCGCCGCGCCGTCCCCGAGGCCCGCCTCACTCATAGCGCAGCGCCTCCACCGGATCGAGCCGCGCCGCCCGCCATGACGGGTAAAGCGTCGCCAGGAACGACAGCGCGAGGCCAAGGAACACCACCTGCGCCACCTCGACCGGGTCGATCACGGCCGGCAACTTCGACAGAAAATAAATCTCGGCGGCGAAAAACTCGACATTTGTCAGGTTTTCGAGCCACGCCTCGAGCGCCGAAATATTCCGGGTAATGGCGAGGCCGAGCGCAAGACCCAAAAACGTACCGACCACGCCCACCGTGGCGCCGCTCATGAAGAAGATGCGCATGATCATGCCCCGCGTCGCCCCCATGGTGCGCAGGATGGCGATATCGCGGCCCTTGTCCTTCACCAGCATAATCATGCTGGAAATAATGTTGAACGCCGCGACCAGAATTATCAGCGCCAAGATCAAAAACATGACGTTGCGCTCGACGCTCAAGGCGTTGACCAAGGGCGCGTTGTTCTGCTGCCAGGTGACGATCCGAGCGCCCCTGATCCCGTCCCGCACGATCGAGGCGCCGATTTCGGCGCTGCGAATTGGATCGTCGATCATGATCTGAAGGCTGGTGACGGCGTCCTTCAACTTGAAGAATACCTGCGCGGCGTCCAGCGGCATGATGATCACCGAGCTGTCGAATCGTTGTTCCCCCACGCTGAACGTGGCGACGACGCGATACGCGGCCATGCGCGGCACCGCGCCCAGGGCGGTGACCGTCCCATGCGGCGAAATCAGGGTCACCAGTTCGCCGGGCCGGACCCGGAGCGCCGACGCCAGCCGGTCGCCGATAACGATCGAGTGGCGGCCCTCGAAATCGTCCAGGCTGCCGGCTTTTATGCTCCCGGACAGAATCTCCGATGTGCGGAAATCATCGGGCCGCATGCCGCGCACCAACGCGCCCGCCGCGAGTTTGTTGGCGCTCGCCATCACCTGGCCGTCGATCACGGGGGTAACCCGCACCACGCCGTCGGCGGCTTTGACCTTGTCCGCCAGTTTATCGTAGTCGGGAAGATTGCCGCCGATGCCCACCACCACGACATGGCCCTGAACGCCCAGTATTCGGCCAAGGAGTTCGTGGCGAAATCCGTTCATCACCGACATGACGATAATCAGCGTCGCCACCCCCAAGGCGATGCCGAGCAGCGAGAATCCAGCGATCACCGAAATCAGCCCCTCCTTGCCCCGGGGCCGGAGGTAGCGCATCGCCACCGAACGTTCGAAGGTGGAAAAAATCATGCCGAACCCGTCAGCCGGGCGATCGCGCCGTCGGGCGAAACTTCCGCGCGCTCGCCGCTCGCGCGCGACTTCAACTCGACCACGCCCTGCTTCAGCCCCCTGGGGCCGACGACGACCTGCCACGGCAGCCCGATCAGATCCATGTCGGCGAATTTCGCGCCGGGGCTCTGGTCTCGGTCGTCGTAAAGCACCTCGACACCGGCGCCGCTCAGCTTGTCGTAAATATCGTCCGCCGCCTTCACGCAAGCCGCGTCGCCCGCGCGAATATTGATAAGACCAACCCTGAACGGCGCCACGGGTTCCGGCCAGACGATGCCGTTTTCGTCGTGATTGGCCTCGATGATCGCCCCGACCAGTCGCGAGACGCCGATACCATAGGAGCCCATCTGCACCGCCACGTCGGCGCCATCGGGACCCGCGACACGGGCGCCAAGCGCCTCGGAATATTTAATGCCGAAAAAAAAGATATGGCCGACCTCGATGCCGCGGGTGATGACGCGCTTATCCTCCGCCACCTCGCGTTCGAACGCAGCCGGGTCGTGTTTCTCGTCGGTCGCGGCATAAAGTTTGGTCCAGAAGTCCACCACTTGCTGCAAATCCGACCGATAATCGATTTCCGAGCCGAGCACGTCGAAATCGAGAAAGTCGCGGTCGCAGAACACTTCGCTTTCGCCGGTATCCGCCAGGATCAGGAACTCGTGGCTCAAATCGCCGCCGATCGGACCGGTATCCGCCGCCATCGGGATTGCCTTGAGTCCCATGCGCGCGAAGGTCCGCAGGTAGGCGACGAACATCTTGTTGTAGGCGACCCTGCCCGCCGCCTCGTCGATGTCGAAGGAATAGGCGTCCTTCATGTAGAACTCGCGCCCGCGCATGACGCCGAAACGCGGGCGGATCTCGTCCCGGAATTTCCATTGGATGTGATAGAGATTCTTGGGCAGATCCCGGTAGCTTTTGACTTCCTGCGCAAAGATAGAGGTGATCAGTTCCTCGTTGGTCGGCCCGTACAGCATCGGCCGGTCGTGCCGGTCGGTGATGCGCAGCATCTCCTTGCCGTAATCGTCGTAGCGCCCGGACTCCTTCCACAGATCCGCCGACTGGATGGTCGGCATAAGCATTTCCTGGGCACCGGAGGCGTCCTGCTCCTCGCGCACGATCTGTTCGATCTTCTTGAGCACCCGGAAGCCGAGCGGCAGCCAGGAATAGATTCCGGCGCTCGCCTGCCGAACCATGCCGGCACGCAGCATCAGCCGGTGCGAGACGATCTGCGCCTCGCTGGGCGTCTCCTTGAGGGTTGGCATGAAAAACGCGGAGAGGCGCATGAATGGCTCGAAACCAATGCTCCGGAATCGATGATCCGGAATCAATGCTCCGGCTTGGCGGAGCGCCGGGATGGGCTCGGAGACTTTAGGCAAAGCGCCCGGTGTTGGCAATGGCGCGGGCGGCCGCGTGCCCCGAGACGAAGATCAACGTACTTCGGCCCCGGCTGTTTGAGCCCGGCAGGACTCGATAATGGCCTGCCGCGCCGAATCGCCGATCAGCTGGCCGTTGAAGAATACTTTGTGGCCCCGCACCTTTACGCGGCCGACGACGGGCCGGCCGACAAACTGACCGATCCGGGCGGCTTCGATATAGGATTTGTCCATTGCCGTGCTCGCGGCAACGGCGGTATTCGCGGCGCTCTGGGCGACGGTCGCGGCCGCCGCGAGCAGCGCGTTCAGCGGGTCGGCCACGGCGGCACTGATCGCGGCGTCGGCGGCCTGCTTGGCGGCGGCCGATTTGTCGCCCGCCCCGACCGCGGCGGCGGCCGTGTTGGCGGCCGTCCGGGCGGACGAAGCGGCGGCGGCCAAGGCCGTGTTTGTCGGGTCGGCAAGCGAGGCGGCTTCCGCCTGTTGCGCCGCGGCTTCGGCGGCGGTGCTGGAAGCAGCCGCGGAATCGGCGGCCGCGACCGAAGCGCTGGCGGCCTGGGCGTCCGCCTTCGGGCCGCCCAAGAAGTTGCGCAGGTCGACGCTGACGTCGAATTCGATCGCCTTGGGAATCGGAATTTGCGGGTAGCCGCCGTTCAGGTCCGCGGGCGCCACCTTCCGGCCGCTTGCGTCGGTGCCTGGCCGGTAGGCGACATCGGGCGCCGGTACGTGCTCGGTCACGAGACGGGCGCATTCCCGGCTGGAAATCACCACTTTGCCGGCCCACGCGGGCCCGACCCAGCACAGCACCGCGATGGAGGCACATATAAGGCGCGAAATCATGCCCTCATGGTCCCCATCAGGCGTTAAGAAACCGGTACGGAATTGCATTAAACTGCTCGGAAAGGGGTCTTAATCGGCCAAATCTCAAAAATGGGGTGACGTGAGCTCCGCCTTGGAATAGACTTTTTCCCCAAGGCGTCGCCCAGGAGCGATGCTGATAAAATACCACGCGACGGCAAGATCGCGGCCCAAGTTTGGGGAGGCAACACCCCGGCGCGCCCGGCAGGAGCCAATCGCGGGCGCGGCATAAGTTTGTAAATGACATGAAATTCAGGCGAGGCCGGCCAGCCTCGCCGATTTTTTTGGCTCGGATTCAACCGCCGTCCATCCAGGCGGGATTCAGGCCGGCGATTCGCCTGTACACCGGGCATTCGGGGACGTGCGCGCCGGGAAGGTAGCCGATGCTCATCAGGAATTCGCCAACGATCTCGGGCCCGGTGAACTTGAAGGTCTTGCCAAAGAGCTTCACCCAATCCGCCTTATCCAGGGGGTGATGGGCGTCGAGCCAGCCCTTGAAGGAGCCGTGTACCTCCCGAAGCGCCTGGATGCGGCGGGCGTTCTCGATCGTCGCGGCGACCTTCAGGCGATTGCGGATGATACCGGAATCGGCCAGGAGCCGCGCGACTTCCGCATCGCCGTACTCGGCCACCGTATCGATGTCGAATGCGTCGAACGCCCGGCGAAAGTTTTCGCGCCGCTTCAGGATCAATAGCCACGACAGCCCCGCCTGATTGATTTCAAGCACCAACCGTTCGAACAGATCGTCGTCGGCGGAAAGCGGAAATCCGTACAGTTCGTCATGATACGGCCCGTGCCACGGGTCGCCGGGCGCGATTTCGCAATAGCTCACTGGCGTCTCATCGCCTCATCCGTCGCGGAACGAGATCTGGTCCGAGACGATCAGCCAACGGGCGACGCCCCAAAGTAACGTGGCGACAAGCGTGGTCACCGCCGTCTTCAGCCACAATCTCGGATTTACCGGGGCGCTGGTGGCGTGTCCTTTTTCGGGCTGGTCCGACGGGCGCACGCCGAACGGCAGCGTCATGAAAAAAACGCACCACCAGATGATGACGAAAACGACTATCCCGGAGAACCAGTTCATCTCCGTTCTACGCCTGCTCCAGCTCGATCAGCGTGCCGCAGAAATCCTTGGGATGCAGGAACAGAACCGGCTTGTCGTGGGCGCCGGGATAGGGCTCGCCATCGCCCAGTATACGGGCGCCTTCGGCCACCAGCTTGTCGCGCGCCGAAACGATGTCGTCCACCTCGAAACAGATATGGTGCATGCCGCCCGCGGGCACGCGCTCGAGATATCCGGCCACGGGCGATTCGGCGCCCAGTGGATGCAGCAGCTCGATCGTGCTGTTGGACAGCTCCACGAACACCGTGGTGACGCCGTGCGCCGGCAGATCGACGGGCGCGGAAACGCGCGCGCCCAGCGTGTCGCGATAGAGCGCGCCAGCGGCGTCCAGGTCGGGCACGACGATGGCGACGTGGTTGAGCCTGCCGATCATGGGTATTTCCCCGTTGACGCGAGCCCGCCCATCGGGCGCGCCGTGCCTATGTAGCGGAATTATGCGTCGACCGGAAGGCGTTCGCGTTGCGGCGGGCGGGGACCGGTAACCGAGGCGAGCCGATCGGAATCGGTTCAGACCGCGCGGAGCAACGCCTTGGCGCCGTGGCGTTTGAGCCAGGCGGCGCAATCGTCCGCCGCGATCGGACGGCAAATGAGATAGCCCTGGATCGCCTCGCATCCGAGTTCGGTGAGAAAGGCGAGTTGGGCCTCGGTCTCCACCCCCTCGGCGATGGCGTCAAGCCGCAAGGTTTGGGCCAGCATGACGATGACTTTGACGATTGCCGCGCTGTCGGGGTCGGAGGCGATATCGCGCACGAACGACGCGTCGATCTTGAGCGCGTCCAGCGGAAATCGTTTCAAATGACTGAGCGAGGAATAGCCCGTGCCGAAATCGTCGATGGCGATACGCACGCCGGTATCCTTGAGCGCCGAAAGAATGACCACCGCGTTCTCGGCATCCTGTGCCAACGGGCCCTCCGTCAACTCGATCTCCAGGAGATGCGGATCTAAACCGGTGTCGTCCAGCGCCTGGCGTATGGTGCCGGCAAGGTGAACTTCCTGGAACTGGCGAGTCGACAGGTTGACCGCCATGCGGATATTCGGCAGGCCGGCGCGCTGCCAGGCCACCGCCTGGGCGCAGGCGGTGCGCAATACCCAATCGCCGAGGCGGACAATCAGCCCGGTGTCCTCGGCCACCGGGATGAATTTGTCGGGGCCGATCAGCCCCAGCTCCGGGTGTTGCCAGCGGACCAAAGCCTCGACGCCGATCACGGCACCACTCGCAAGATCGATCTGCGGCTGGTAGTTCAGCAAGAATTCCTCGCGCTCGATGGCGTGGCGCAGGTTGTTCTCCAGCGTCATCCGCTCGACCGCCTGGGCGGTCATCTCCGAGGTGTGGAAGTGATACGAGTTGCGGCCGCGCTCCTTGGCCTTGTACATCGCCATGTCGGCGTTCTTGATCAGCGTTTCGACGTCCTGCCCGCCGCCCGCGTAAATAGCGATACCGACGCTGGTGGTGACGAACAGCTCCTGGCCTTCGAGCACGAATGGATCGTTGTGCGCCTTGAGAATACGACGGGCGACGAGCGCCGCCTCGCGCACGCGCGAGACGCCCTCGAGGATGACGACAAATTCGTCGCCGCCGAGGCGCGCGATCAAATCGGTCTCGCGCAGCGTGTCCTTGAGCCGCGCGGCGACTTGCTTGAGCAACAGGTCGCCCGCGCTGTGGCCGAGCGTATCGTTGATGGTCTTGAAATTATCGAGATCGAGGAACAACAGCGCCACGCCGCCCTCGCGCCGGCGGGTTCGGGCCATGGCGCGGGTCACCAACTGCTTGAACAGGGCACGGTTGGCAAGACCGGTGAGCTCGTCGTACTGCGCCATGCCGGCGAGGCGCTGTTCGGTGCGTTTGCGCTGGATCGCGTATCGGATCGAGCGGCCGAGGAGCTCCGCCACCAACTCGCCCTTGGCCAGCTGTTCGGCGCCGCTTCGATGCATCGCCTCTCGGTCGACCTCATCGTCGTCGTTGGTAAGCATTATCACCGGCGCGTTGCGGCCCGTCTCGATCACGCAATTCATGATCTCGAGACCATTGGCTTCGCCGAGGCTGGAGCTGACGAGATAGACGTCGTGGGTGCCGCGCTCGATCGCGGTGATGGCGTCATCGCGCCGGCGCACCCACTCGAGATCGAAATGCGTGCCGTCGATCTCCGCCAGCAGATCCCGGGTCAGGACGTAGTCGCCCTCGTCCTCCTCGATGAGCAGGACCCGGACCACCCCGGAACTGTCATGTGCTTGCAGCATGGTTCGACGTCGGCTCCGCGCCGTGGGGACGCCCGAAAGTCATCGCGGGCTGGCTCCGGCGGTTAGCACTGTGAAAATTAGAATAATTTGGTAAAGACTTGCTGAACGCAGGTAAGCGGAAATCACTCTATTTCAGGGAGTTAGGGGAGATTTTCTATGCTTCCGCTTTCGTCCGCAAGGCGTGCATGCCGGCTTATCCTTGACCCGCAAATAGTGCTAACCTCGTGGTTCCACGCTACTGATGGACCCGCCCAGGAATGGACGAGAAAGACCCAGGCACGATCAGCGGCTACCACGCGCACGTCTATTATGACGGCCCCAGCGCACGGGAAGAGGCCGGGCGGGTGCGCGAACGGCTCGGCGCCCTGTTCGAGGTCAAGCTCGGCCGCTGGCGCGACGAGCCGGTCGGACCCCACCCCATCTCCATGTATCAGGTGGCCTTTGCCGCGCGTGAGTTTCCGCTGGTTGTGCCGTGGCTGATCCTGAACCGGGGCAATCTCACGGTCCTTGTCCATCCCGATACCGGCGACGACCTGGCGGACCATAGCGATCACGCGTTATGGCTCGGCGAAATATTGGACCTGGATATCGAGTCCCTGAGGAAGTCGTAGCGCGGCCTGCGGGATAAGCCTCAGGGCAGCCGTACGACGTGGACCTTGGTCGGCGGTTTTTTGCCGCGCATCGCCCCGAGCGTACGCCGCACGGCCCGGCGCGCGGCTTCCGCAACCGCCTCGTCGTCGCGGCGGTCGCCGGCATCGAGCCGATCGAGCGCGTCCTCGACCGCGTCAACCAGCGCCGCGTCGAGGCCGTCCTCGGACCCGGTGTCAACGGCGACTCCATGCAGTGCGATCCGGGCTGGGGAAAGCAGCGCACCATGCGCATCGATCACAATGGTCGCCGTCGCCGCGCCGTTGTAGCCGATTCGCCGGCGCTCGCGCATCGCTTCGCCCTCGAGCGGCACCAGCGAGGTGCCGTCGAGAGCTAACCGGCCGCTCGGTACATGATCGATAATCTCGGCGCGGCCGGGCGCCAGACGCACGGCCGAACCATTGGGCGCGACGGCGGTCTGGCCCACCTGGCATCCGCGGGCCAGCTTTTCGTGCTCGATGAGGTGCCGAATCTCGCCATGCACCGGAACCGCGATCGATGGCCGCACGGCCTGGTACATGCGCACCAGTTCGTCGCGGCAGGGGTGCCCCGAGACATGGACGAAGTGGTCCTTCTCGGTCAACACCTCGATGCCCTGGGCGATTAGCGCGTTGTGCAGGCGGCCGATCGACCGCTCGTTGCCGGGGATGATGCGCGAGGAAAAGATAACCGCGTCGCCGGCCTCGAGCGTGACCTGGGGATGGCTGCCGGAGGATATTCGCGCAAGCGCCGCGCGCGGCTCGCCCTGGCTGCCGGTAACGGCCATCAACACCTTGTCCTCGGGCAGGTATCCGATTTCGTTTTCCGGAATAAACGGCTTTATTTCCGTAAGATAGCCGTTCTCGCGCGCCGCATCGTACATGCGCCACAGCGACCGGCCGACAAGCGCGGCATGGCGGCCATGCGCCTCGGCGACGGCGGCGATGGTCTCCAGACGGGCGACGTTGCTGGCGAAGCAGGCAATGGCAACGCGCTTCTCGAATCGTCCCACCAGTTCGATAAGGCTTTCCCGCACGGCGCTTTCGGAGCCCGCCTCTCCCGGGGTGAAGACGTTCGTGGAATCGCCGATCAGCGCCAGCACGCCCTCCTCGCCCAATCGTTCGAGCGCGGCGATATCGGGCGGCGGGCCGACCAGCGGCGTCGGATCGAACTTCCAGTCGCCGGTATGCAGAATGCTGCCGTGGCGGGTTTGAATGACCAGCGCGTTGGGCTCCGGTATGGAATGCGTCAGGGTGATCAAACGGATCGTGTAGGGACCGACCTCGAAACGGCCTTCAAGAGGAATCTCCGTGATCTCGGCGGCCTCGGCGAGACCGGCCTCGGCGAGTTTCCGGCGGGCGATCGAGGCGGTGAAGGGGGTGGCGAAAATCGGGCATCGGAGTTGCGGCCACAGGTAGGGCACGGCGCCGACATGGTCTTCATGGGCGTGGGTCAGAACCAGCCCGACCAAATCCTCCCGCCGCTCGGCGATGAAAGCCGGGTCCGGCATGATGATATCGACCCCCGGCGTCGTGTCGTCGCCGAAGGTGACGCCCAGATCGACCATCAACCATTTGCCGTCGCAGCAGAACAGGTTGAGATTCATGCCTATTTCCCCCGCGCCGCCGAGGGGTACAAAGACCAGCTCATCGGTCCCAGGCGTGAATCCGGAGGAAGGTGCGTCCATCAGCCGGTGTTGCGCCGGTATATGGCGTTCAGGCCGCGCAGCGTCAGATCGATATCGAGATGGTCGATGGCGCCGGTCGCCTCGGCGAAGAGCGGCGCCAGCCCGCCGGTCGCGACCACCTTCATTTCCGACCCGTATTCGTCGGCGATACGCTCCACCAGCCCCTCGACCAGCGCCACGTAGCCCCAGTAGATACCGGACTGCATGGCCGGCACGGTCGCCTTCCCGACCACCGTCCGCGGCCGCTTGACCGCGACTCGTGGCAACTGCGCGGCGGCCGCGTGCAACGCCTCCAACGACAGGTTTATGCCGGGCGCGATCACGCCGCCGATATAGGCGCCGTCGGCGTCGACCACGTCGAAAGTCGTTGCCGTGCCGAAATCGACGATGATGAGCGGCCCGCCGTAGCGCTCGCCCGCCGCGACCGCGTTCACCAGCCTGTCGGAGCCGACCTCGTCGGGGTTGTCGACTTTGACCTCGAGGCCAAGGTCGACGCCGGGCTCACCGACGACCAGCGGCTCGCAGTTAAAGTATCGCCGGCACAACATGAGCAAGTCGTACGAGGCGGCGGGCACCACGTTGGCGATTATCGCCGCGGTAACGTCGTCCCGCGTCAGCCCCTCGATCGCCGCGAGTTGCGTCAGCCACACGCCGTATTCGTCGGCCGTGCGGTTGGTGTCGTTCGAACTGCGCCACTCGCCCCGTATTTCGCCGTCCTCGAACACGGCGAAAACCACGTTGGTATTGCCCGAATCTATGGCCAGAAGCATGGCGTCCTACCCGCTTTGGGGTCTGTACCGGCCCGCGCCCCGGGGCTCGCCCGCCGGAAACACGTCGCCGTAATGGAGTGTCCGGCGGGCATCGTTCTCCATTTCCAAAATCAGGGCGCCGTCGGCGTCCAGTTCGGCAAAGCGGCCAGCCACAATCTCCTCTCCGAGACGCACCTCGATCCGCTCGCCCAAGGCATAGGCGTAGTGCATCCAGGCCTTTCGGATCGGGGCGAACCCGCCGTCCAGCCAGCGGTTCACCCAGGTCAGGAAATGCCGGCTGAAGGCCTCCAGGATTTCGCCTACCTCCAACGTTTCGGCGCCCTCGGCGCGCAGGCTGGTGGCTGGAAACCGGCTCTCCCTGGGGTGGCTCGCCACGTTGATCCCGAGGCCGAGTACCAGCCAGTCGAGCACGCCGTCGCCCCGGGTCGCCGATTCCAACAAAATGCCAGCCACCTTGCTTCCGTTCAACAGCACGTCGTTCGGCCATTTGTACCGCAAATCGGTCATCGGCGGAACGATGCTCCCGAGCGTCTCGCCGACCGCCAGGGCCGCCACGAAACCTAGTTGCAACGCCTCCGCCACCGAACATTCGGGCCGGGCGACCAGCGACATATAGAGGTTTCCGGGCGGCGATTCCCAGCTTCGCCCGTGCCGGCCGCGCCCCGCGCTTTGCTCCCGGGCCCAGACCAGCGTGCCGTCCTCGGCTCCCTCCGAGGCGAGGCGCTTGGCTTCGTCGTTGGTGCTGGCGACCGTATCGAGCGCCACCAGCCGATAGGCCGGCGGCAGCCGCGGCGTCTCTCCTCCGGATAGGCCGTGCTGGCTCATGCGGGGCGCGGCCTCAACCCGCGAACAGACTTTCGACGGCGAACCGGGCGCCGCTTACGAGCGGCGTCGGATAGACGAAGAAGAGGAATATCAACCCCCCGGCCAAAGTCTGGATGACGACCATTTCACGCCCGATCGGCCGGTCGAGCGCCTCGGCGGGCTCGTCGAAATACATCACCTTGACGATACGCAGGTAATAGTAGGCCGCCACCACGCTCGACAGCACGCCAATGATCGCCAGCGTGTAGAGCCCGGATTGGATCGCGGCCAGGAATACGTAAAGCTTGGCGAAAAAACCGGCAAAGGGCGGTATGCCCGCCATCGACATCATGAACAGGGCCAAGGCCAAGGCCATCAGCGGATTGCCTCTCGAAAGGCCCGCGAGATCCTCGATGCCCTCGACCATGCGGTCGTTCCTGCGCATGCAAAGGACCACGCAAAACGCGCCCAGTACCGTGACCATGTAGATCGTCATATAGACCAGCACGCCGCGCACGCCCTCCTCGCCACCGGCGGCAAGACCGACCAGGGCATAGCCGATATGGCCAATCGAACTGTAGGCCAGCAGCCGCTTGATGTTGGACTGGTTGATCGCGGCAAAAGCGCCGAGCAGCATCGACCCGATCGAGATCAGGACGACGATCTGCTGCCACTGGCCGCTCAGATCGCCGAACGGCCCCAGGAGCAGCCGTACCAACAGCCCCATCGCCGCCAGCTTCGGCGCCGCCGCGAAGAAAGCGGTCACCGGTGTCGGCGCCCCCTCGTACACGTCGGGCGTCCACATGTGGAAGGGAAACGCGGCGATCTTGAAGGCGAGGCCCGCTACCAGGAAAACGATGCCGACGATCACGCCGACCGATGGCCCGACGTCGCCCGCCTCGCGGAACAGCCGGGCGAGATCGGTGAAATTGGTGGTGCCCGTGAAGCCATACACCATCGAGGCGCCATAGAGCAGCATGCCGGAGGACAGCGCGCCGAGAACGAAATATTTCAGTCCGGCCTCGGTCGAGCGCAGGCTGTCGCGGCGGAACGCGGCGACCACATAGAGCGCGAGGCTCTGCAGCTCGAGCCCGACATAGAGCGAAATCAAATCGTTGGCCGAGACCATCAGCAGCATGCCCAGGGTCGCCAGCAGGACCAGGACCGGATACTCGATGCGCGCGATGCCCTCGCGCTCGTTGAAGCGGATCGACAGGACGATGGCAAAGGCGGAGCCGGCGATCACCAGGACCTTGACGAACACGGCGAACGAATCGGTGACGAACATTCCGGCGAAGATGATTTTCGCCCCGTCGTCGGGCGTCGCGGCGATGACGCCGAGCGCGGTGATTACCAGCACCAGGACGGATATCCAGGAAACCGTGCGGCTTGCCCGGTCGCCGCGAAACACCCCCAACAGCAACAGCAGCATGGCGAGGCAGGCGAGAAAAATCTCGGGCAAGGCCGGGCTCAGTTCGCTCAGCTCCATTTAGCGCCCTCCCTCGTACCCGGCGATCCGCCAATCGGCCCCGCGCAAGGTCGCCTGCCGTTTGGCCGGCGCCTCGATACGGGCCGCCTCGTAGTCGCGCAGCAAATTGGCGACCGAGGCGTCCATGATGTTGAGGAACGAGGACGGGTAGATGCCGATCCAAAACACCAGCACGACAAGCGGCGCGAACACCAGCCGCTCGCGCAGGCTCAGATCGGTGATCGACTTCAGATCCTCGCGCGTGAGTTTTCCGAAAATGACGCGCCGGTATAGCCACAGCATGTAGGCGACGCCCAGGATCATGCCGGTCGCGGCGAACGCCGCCACCCAGGTATTGGCTTGGAAGGCGCCGACGATGACCAGGAACTCGCCCACGAAACCGCTGGTCCCCGGCAGGCCCACCGAAGCCAGCATGAAAATCATAAATACGAAGGCATAGCGCGGCATGCGGTGCACCAAACCGCCATAGCGCGAAATCTCGCGGCTGTGGATGCGGTCGTAGACGACGCCGGCGATCAGGAAAAGGGCGGCCGAGACCACGCCGTGGCTCAGCATCTGGGTAATCGCGCCCTGGACGCCCTGGAACGTGGCGGTGAAGATTCCGATCGTGACGTATCCCATGTGCGCGACCGAGGAATAGGCGATCAGCTTCTTCATGTCCTCCTGCGCCAGCGCCACCAGCGAGGTGTAGATGATGGCGATCACGCCGAGGGTATAGATAAGCGGCGTGAAGAAGACCGAGGCGTCCGGAAACAGCGGCAGCGAAAAGCGCAGGAACCCGTAGCCGCCGAATTTCAGCAAAACGCCGGCGAGGATTACCGAGCCCGCGGTCGGCGCCTCCACGTGCGCGTCGGGCAGCCAGGTATGCACCGGCCACATCGGCACCTTGACCGCGAAAGAGGCGAAAAAGGCGAGCCACAGCCAGCGCTGCGTGTCGGCGTCGAATCCGGTGTCGCGGGCATAGGCCAGCAAGGCCGGGATATCGGTGGTGCCGGCCTCGATGTAGATCGCGAACATGGCGAGCAGCATCAGGACCGAGCCCGCCAGCGTATACAGGAAGAACTTGAACGCGGCGTAGACCCGCCGCGCGCCTCCCCAGACGCCGATGATCAGGAACATCGGGATCAGCACGCCCTCGAAGAAGATGTAAAACGTGACCATGTCGAGCGCGCAAAAGGTGCCGACCATGAAGGTCTCGAGCACCAGGAAGGCGATCATGTATTCGCGCACCCGGTCCTGGATCGACTCCCAGCTGGCGATCACGCAGATCGGCGTCAAAAGCGTAGACAGCAGCACGAAAAACATGGAAATGCCGTCGACGCCCATGTGATAAGTCAGGACGTAGCCGCCCGGGAGCTCGAACCAATCGGCCTGCTCCTCGAACTGGAAGCTGGCCGAGGCCGGCTCGAAATTCACCCAGATCAGGAGCGACAGCGCGAAGGTGATGAGCGAGGCCCAAAGCGCCACCGAGCGCGCGTTGCGCTTGGCCACCTCCTCGTCGCCGCGGATGATGAGGATGAACGCCGCGCCGACCAGCGGCAGAAACGTGGTGAGCGTCAGCAGTGGCCAGTCCAGCATCGCCCTACCCCACCTTGGTCAAGAGATAGAGCGTGACGAACGAGGCCACGCCGATCAGGATGGCGAAGGCGTAGTGATAGACGTAGCCGGTCTGGAGCGCGCCGGCGCGCTTGGCCAGATTGCGGGTCGCGGCGGCGATGCCGTCGGGACCGACGCCGTCGATCAGCGCGCCATCGCCCGACTTCCACAAGCCGCGGCCGAGATAATGCGCGGGCCGGACGAACAGCCAGTCGTAGAGCTCGTCGAAATACCACTTGTTCAGCATGAACAGATAGATGGCTCGGGTACGGGCCGCGACCATCGCCGGCAGGTCCGGCAGCGCGATATAGGCGAGCAATGCGACCACGATACCGAGTGCGGCGACCCCGATCGGCAGGATCTTGACCCACAACGGCACGTGGTGCGCGGCTTCGATTGAGTTGTTCTCCGCCAACACCAGGATGGATTTTTGCCAGAACGCTTCCATGCCGTCGCCGACGAAGAGATTGTATCCAAGCACGCCCGAGATCGCCGCGCCGATCGCCAGCAGGATCAGCGGCACCAGCATCGAGGGCGGCGATTCGTGGACCCGCGCCATCACTTCGGGCGCGGCGCGCGGCGCGCCGTGGAAGGTCATGAAAATCAGCCGCCAGGAATAGAAGGCGGTCATGAAGGCGGCGGCGATGCCGAGCCAGAAGGCGTACTGGCCGATTCCGGTATCGGCGCCCCAGGCGGCCTCCAGGATGATGTCCTTCGAGAAATAGCCGGCGAAGAACGGCACCCCGGCCAAGGCCAGGCTGCCGACCCACATCACCGCGTAAGTGTAAGGCAGCTTGCGCCACAGGCCGCCCATCTTGCGCATGTCCTGCTCGTCCGACATGGCGTGAATCACCGAGCCCGAACCGAGGAACAGAAGCGCCTTGAAGAAGGCGTGCGTCATCAGGTGGAAAATCGCCGCCGGATAGGCCGAGACGCCGATGGCGAAAAACATGTAACCGAGCTGGCTGCAGGTGGAATAGGCGATCACCCGCTTGATGTCGTTCTGCACCATGCCCACCGTCGCCGCGAAGAAAGCCGTCGAGGCGCCGACGATCGCCACCATCATCAGCGCCGTGGGCGCGTACTCGAACATCGGCGAAAGGCGCACCACCATGAACACGCCGGCGGTCACCATGGTGGCGGCGTGAATCAGGGCCGAGACCGGTGTCGGGCCCTCCATCGCGTCGGGCAGCCAGGTGTGCAGCCCCAACTGCGCCGATTTCCCCATGGCGCCGATGAACAGCAGGATGCAGATGGTGGTGAGCGCGTTGAGCTCCATGCCGAGGAAATGCCAGGTCAGTTCGGCCTTGCCCGGCGTGGCGGCGAAAATCGCCTCGAATTCCACCGCGTCGAAGACGAAGAAGATTCCGACGATGCCGAGCATGAAGCCGAAATCGCCCACCCGGTTGACGATGAAGGCCTTGATCGCCGCGGCGTTGGCCGACGGGCGGTCGTACCAGAAGCCGATCAACAGGTACGAGCACAGGCCCACGCCCTCCCAGCCGAAGAACATCTGCACGAAGTTGTCGGCGGTGACCAGCATCAGCATCGAGAAGGTGAACAGGCTGAGATAGGCGAAGAACCGCGGCTTGCCCGGGTCCTTGGCCATGTAGCCGACGGAGTAAATGTGGATCAGCGCCGAGACCACGGTGACCACGGACACCATCACCGCCGACAGCGTATCGTAGCGCAGCTGCCAATTGGCCTCGATGCCGCCGGATTCGATCCAGGTGAGGACCGGTACGGTGACCACGACGCCCTCGCCCGAGAGCGCCACGATCCACAGGATCGGCAACGACAGGACGGCGGAGACGACGAGCAGCCCGGAGGTGACGAACATCGACGCCCGGTCGCCGATCCGCGGCCCGAACAGGCCGGCGATGATCGCCCCCAGCAGCGGCAGGAAGACGGCGGCGGTGTACATCCCCTAGCCCTTCATCACGTTGATGTCCTCGACCTCGATCGAGCCGCGGTTGCGGAAATAGACCACCAGGATGGCGAGGCCGATAGCCGCCTCGGCCGCCGCCACGGTGAGCACGAACATGGCGAAGATCTGCCCCGTCAGGTCCTGGAGCGACCAGGAGAAGGCGACCAGATTGATGTTGACCGCGAGCAGGATCAGCTCGATCGACATCAGGATGATGATCACGTTCTTGCGGTTCAGGAATATGCCGAACACGCCGATGGTGAACAGGATCGCCGCCACGGTGAGATAATGAGCGAGGCCGATTTCAAACATCGGGTCTAAACCCCTCCCCCGATCGGCGCTTTCTTGAGCTCGACCGTGTCTTCCGGCCGGCGCGCGATCTGCTCCGCGATCTTCTGCCGGTGCACGCCCTCGCGCTCGCGCAGGGTCAACACGATCGCGCCGATCATGGCGACCAGCAGCACCATGCCCGCGGCTTGGAACAGATAGATGTACTTGGTGTAGATAACGCCGCCCAACAGCTCGGTATTGCTAAGCCCGGGCGATTTGGCCACCGGTTCGGCGACCACCGAGGCCACGTCGGGTGCCATGGCCCAACTCCCGGCCACCAGGATCAGCTCGAACATGAGGACGATGCCGATCATCCCGCCCACCGGCAGGTACTGCAGGAACCCTTCGCGCAACGCGACGAAGTTGATGTCCAGCATCATCACCACGAACAGGAACAACACGGCCACCGCGCCGACATAGACGATGACCAAAACCATCGCCAGGAACTCGGCGCCCAACAGCACGAACAACCCGGCCGCGTTGAAGAAGGCAAGGATCAGGAACAGCACCGAATGAACCGGGTTGCGCGCGGTCACCACCATCACGGCGGAGGCCACCGCGACCGCGGCAAACAGATAGAAGGCGAGCGCCTCGACGATCATGCGACCGCCCCGGCAATCGCAAATTTATGCCTTATTTTCAATGATCTCTCCCCTCTTTCTCAACCAACTTTCGGCCCTACCGATAAGGCGCGTCGGCATCCAGATTGGCCGCGATTTCCGCCTCCCAACGGTCGCCGTTATCCAATAGTTTGGCCTTGTTGTACATCAGCTCCTCGCGGGTTTCGGTGGCGAACTCGAAGTTCGGCCCCTCGACGATGGCGTCGACCGGGCAAGCCTCCTCGCAGAACCCGCAATAGATGCACTTGGTCATGTCTATGTCGTAGCGCGTGGTGCGGCGCGAGCCGTCCTCGCGCGGCTCGGCCTCGATGGTGATCGCCTGGGCCGGGCAGATCGCCTCGCACAGCTTGCAGGCGATGCAGCG
>CBDVDY010000008.1:0-21982 GCA_965372875.1 uncultured Alphaproteobacteria bacterium
TCCGCTCCCTTGGCTACCCTCGCATTAGCTCGGGCGCGCGGTCGCGCTTGCCAGATATCGATGAGCCGAGCTCATCGATATCTGGGTTAGGAGAGGCCTGTACTCGAACTTCTCCGTGCCTCTGTGTCTCCGTGGTGATTCCTGTTTTGTCTCTCTTTTAGTTTCCCTCGAGCGCCGTCTAGGATTACGCCTCGCCGGCGCCGGCGGTGAGCGAAAGTATGCGCTCGAAAAAGCTTTCCGGCTCGAATCCGGGTTCGCCGTCTATCTCGACCAAGGGGTGAACCGCGGCGGCGGCGAATATCCTGGAGTCCGTCGGCACCGTCGCGGGCTCGCTTTCGTCACCGTCCCCGCCACCGTCCCCGCCCTTGGGCAATATCCAGGCGCGCATCCGCGGGTGCTCGGCAAGCCGGCCCAGCGCCTCGATCCGGAAGTTGACCGCAAGCACCTTGTTGCTTTCGCCGGCGAACAGGCCGGCCAGAATATCGGCCCGCGCGTTGAAGCCGCGTTGGCTCGGCGGGCGTTCGCCGAGCCCGGCGTTGACCGCGTCCGACGCGCGGCGCAGATCGTCCTCGCTGACGGCGATGTCGGAGATAGTTTGCCAAATTTTCATGCCAGTCCCGGCGGCTACGCGCGGCACCCATCTTAGCCGTCGATCCCTGCCGCGCAAATCATGGATGTTGCGGGTCTCTTTTCAGCTGTGCCGCGCCACGGTGCCGGGGGAGGGCCAGGCGGGGCGGGTGGCGACATCCTTGGAGGCGCAACCGGAGCAGCGCATGCGGGCGCCGGCCTCGGGTACCGGCATGGCCGGGCCAAGCTCGGAGACAAGACGTCCGGTCTCCACCACCGCATTGTGGCTGCAGCGGTTGCACCAGCAGAAGACGTCGATTCCCTCGGCCACCAGCTCGCCGAGCGTGGCGGCGCGGCACCACCGTTCCTCCGCCTCGATGACTGTGCGCTTGAGTCCGGCCACGCCGCCCTCGCATGTTGAAAAATAGAACATAACAAGAACATATTTTTTCGGCAAGGCCCGAGTCTCGGCGACGGTGGGCGGAATCGCGGGCGAAATCGGGCGCCTATAAATTGCCGTCGGCCAGCCCTCGGGAAGTAACGGAACGTTAAGACCGGCCTTTTAATCAGCATGGGAGTGGTCGCCGTCGTTTCGACGCCGGCCCGTGTAGGGAGTAGGGAAATATGCGTTTTTCATTGAAGGTCGTGGAGGCCGATTCCGGCCAACTGGGCCGGAAGCTTCAACGCCTCCTGGATTATTGGCAGGACAAGCGCGGTGAACGCGAGATGCCGGCCCGCGCCGACATCGACCCCAGCGACATTCCCGACCTGCTTCCCAACATCTACCTGATCGACGTTTCCTACGATCCCAATGTCTTTAGCTTCCGCCTCGCCGGCACGGAGATCGTCCGCCTGTTCTGCGAGGAGGTTAGCGGCAAGACGATCGACCAACTCGAAGCGGTGGCGTTGCGCTCGCTGCTTCGCAGCCATTACGAGGAAGTGATCGAGGCGCGCGCGCCGGTCGCCGACGATGACGCGTTCGTCGATCGCCGCAAAAGCTACGCCTACGACTGGCTGCTGCTGCCCCTGTCCTCGGGTGGCCGGGTGATCGACATGCTGATGGGTTGCTGCGTCGCGCGATCCTCGCGCAGCCGCCGTACATAGCCGGAGCCTCGCCGCGGGGCTTTTTCAGCCTTGATTCCGCTACGCCGAAAAGACGAGGCGCGGTCCGCGGTCGAGGACGGCCAGCACTTCTTCGATGCTGCTTCCCTTCTTCAACCGCCGCGGGCCGGCGGACAGCACATAGCGTGATTTGCCCTTGGAGTCCGGCGCGGACTTGATAACGGTATAGGCCGGATGGTCCGCGGCGTGGCGGAAGATCGAGAAAGTCGCCATGCCGGAATCGTGGTCTATCGCGTAATCCCGCCATTCGCCGCTGATCACGCGGCGGCTGTACTGGGTCAGTAACTGGTGGAGTTCGTGGCGGTCGAAAAAGATGGGCTGGGGACGGTTCCGGTAATCTCGGAGGCGAACCAAATTGTGCATCGACCTCGCCCGTTTGCTTGTTGATACGGCCAATCGCGGGTCTCGATTAAGCATGTATTGTCGTCCAATAGCGGCAGCGAGTCCAGCCTCGCATGCCGCCGGCGGCTCTGGATGGACGCGAAATTTCGGCGCTGCTTGCCCGGCCGCGCCGGTTGGCCGATCATGCTCTGGAAAGCGGCCGCCCAGAGCGCCCAGGAAGCCCTTTGCGTTTGCCACGGGGCCATACTATTTTAGCGCCCGCTGGCCAAGCCATTCGTGACGGTAGGGGCCTGGCACAGCCGGAGACGCGCGTGGCGGACGAAGACGACATCAGGGATGAAGTTCTCCTGCGGGAGGTCGACGAAGAGCTCAAGAAGGAGCGCTACGCCGAACTCTGGAAGCAATATGGCAATTACGTGATCGGCGCCGCGCTGGCCGTGGTTCTCGGCGTGGGTGGGCTGCAGGGCTGGAGCGTCTACCAGGCCGGCCAGCGCGAGGCCGAGGGCGAGCGCTTCGCCCAGGCCATGGCGCTCGCGCAGGCCGGCCGGCCGGAGGAGGCGGGAGTTGCTTTCGCGTCCCTGGCCGGGGACGCCGACGCCGGTTACGCCACGCTGGCCCGGCTGCAGGCCGCGGCGCTCCGGGCGAGGCAGGGCGATACCGGCGGCGCGGTCGATATTTACGATGCGATTGCCGGGGATTCCGCGATCGACGAGCTGTACCGCGATCTGGCGGTGCTGCTGGCGGTTATGCATCAGCTCGATACCGGCGAGCCGGCGGCGCTTACGGCGCGGCTCGAGCCGCTGAGCGCCGATGATAATCCCTGGCGCTATTCGGCCATGGAGTTTACCGCGCTGTTGGCCGAACGCGCCGGCGACCGCCTCCGCGCGCGCGAGATATTCACCCGGCTCGGCGACGACCCCGAGGCGCCGGCCGGACTGCGCGCGCGGGCGCGGGAGTTGCTGTCGTTCCTCGGCGATTCGTGATCGCCATGCGCCGGCCGCCGCACCGCGCGTTTACCGCCCTTGCCGCGCTCTGCTTGATGTTGGCGGGGTGCGAAAGCATGAATCCGTTCGCACCGAAGGAAGACCCGCCGCTTCCTGGCGAACGGCTGTCGGTGCTCGATATCGACCAGAGTCTGCGGCCGGATCCGCGTGTCGCCGATCTCGCGGTGACCCTGCCCCGGCCGCAAACCAATCCCGACTGGCCGCAGCCGGGCGGATACCCCGACCACGCCATGCAACATCTGACCCTTCCGGAATCCCTGTCCGACGCCTGGGAGACCAGCATCGGCGCGGGATCGAGTTCGGAACGGCGGCTCCTGGCGCAGCCCGTGGTCGCCGACGGAAAGGTCTTTGCCATGGACGCGAGCGGCAAGGTCAGCGCCTTCGATGCCGCCGACGGCGGCCGCCTGTGGTCGGTGAACGTTCTGCCCGAGGAAGAGAAAGAAGGCGATCTGGGCGGCGGCGTCTCGTTCGCCGACGGCCGCCTCTACGTGACCACCGGCGCCGCCCAGGTGTTGGCGCTCGACGCCAACGAGGGCACTGAGATTTGGCGGACCGCGGTGGGCGGGCCGATGCGCTCGGGGCCGACGGTTGCCGAGGGCCGGGTATTCGCGGTCACCGTGGAAAACGAACTCGTCGCCCTGTCCGCGGCCGACGGACGCCGGCTGTGGACCCACTCGGGCATCGCCGAGACGGCCGGCATCCTGGGCGCCGCCAGCCCGGCCGTCGCGCGCGGCATCGTCGTCGTGCCGCATTCGTCGGGCGAGATATTCGCGCTCAGGGCCGAAAACGGCCGGCCATTGTGGTCCGAGGGCCTGGCCTCGGTGCGCCGGGTCAACGCGGTGGCCACGCTCTCGGACATTCGCGGTCATCCGGTCATCGATCGCGGGGTCGTGTTCGCGGTCAGCCACAGCGGGCGCATGGTGGCGATCGACCTGCGCAGCGGCGTCCGGCTGTGGGATCTGGATATCGGCGCGCTGCAGACGCCCTGGGTCGCCGGCGACTACGTTTATGTCGTCACCACCAAGGGCTGGATCGCCTGCGTGATGCGCGAATCCGGGCGCGTCCGTTGGGTCGTGGATCTCGCGCGGTTTGCCGACGAGGACGACGACGTCTTCTGGGCCGGCCCGGTGCTCGCCGGCGACCGCCTGATCGTCGCCGGCTCGCATGGCGAGGCGCTGTCGGTCTCGCCCTATACCGGCGAGGTGATCGGCTGGATCCGGCTCTCGGACAGCGTCCAGATCCCGCCGGTCGTGGCCGACAACACCCTGTATTTCCTGGACGAGGACGGCTCGCTCGCCGCCAAACGGTAGTTGTGACCTTCACCGTGGCCATCGTCGGCCGTCCCAATGTGGGGAAATCGACCTTGTTCAACCGCCTGGTCGGCCGCAAGGCGGCGCTGGTGCACAACACGCCGGGCGTCACCCGCGACCGGCGCGAGGGCGAGGCGCGCATCGCCGATCTCGAGTTTCGGCTGATCGACACCGCCGGGCTCGACGACGCGCCGGAAGCGGCGCTCGTGGGCCGCATGCTGAGCCAGACCGAGCGCGCGGTCGCGGATTCGGACGTGACTTTGTTCCTGATCGACGCGCGCCAGGGGGTAACGCCGACCGACGAGCACTTCGCCAACTGGCTGCGCCGGCACGGGTCGTCCGTGATCCTGGTCGCCAACAAGTGCGATGGCAGCGGCTACGAGAGCGGCGTGCTCGACGCCTATGCGCTCGGTATGGGCGAACCGCTGGCGGTCTCGGCCGAGCACGGCGACGGCCTCGCCGATCTTTACCAGGTCCTGGCGCCCTATCGCGCGGACGGCGAAGCGCCGGACGGGGAGGAGGAGGAGGCGGAACCGGGTTTCGAGGAATCCGGAGAAGCCGGGGAGGGCGGGACGGCCGGCCGGCCCCTCAACCTCGCCATCGTCGGCCGCCCGAATGTCGGAAAATCGACGCTGGCGAACCAGTTGTTGGGCGAGGATCGGCTGCTCACCGGGCCCGAGCCGGGCGTGACGCGCGACGCCATCGCGGTCGACTGGGACTACCGCGGCCGCGCCATGCGGCTGGTTGATACCGCCGGGCTGCGCCGCCGCGCCAGGGTGGTGGAAAAGCTCGAGCGCATGTCCGTCGCGGATACGTTGCGGGCGGTCCGTTTCGCCCACGTCGTGGTGCTGCTGGTCGACGCAACGCAGATCAAGGACATCGGGGCCGCCATCGAGAAGCAGGATCTCGGCATCGCCAGCATGGCGGTCGAGGAGGGCCGCGCGCTGGTCGTCGCGGTCAATAAATGGGACGCGGTCAAGAATCGCCGCGACGTGCTGAGGCGCCTCGGCGATAGTTTGGAAAAATCGCTGCCGCAGGTGAAGGGCGTGCCGCTGGTGCCGATTTCGGCCTTGCGGGCGAACGGCCTGGATGCGCTGATGGAGGCGGTGATCGAAGCCGAGCGGCTGTGGAACGCGCGGCTGCCGACGGCGGCGCTCAACCGCTGGCTCGCCGAGATGGCCGAGAGCCATCCGCCGCCACTCGACCGCGGGCGCCGAGTGCGGCTGCGCTACATCACCGAAATCAAGTCGCGGCCGCCGACCTTCGCCTTGTTCGTCAACAAGCCGGCGGCGCTCCGCGATTCGTACCTGCGCTATCTGGTGAACGGGCTCAGGGACGCGTTCGAACTGCCGGGCGTGCCGATCCGCCTGGTCACGCGCAAGGGCAAGAACCCCTACGTCAAGGAGTGAGCGCCCACGGCCGGGTCTCAGGTCCTGGCGACATACTTTCCCCAGATCCGTTCCGGCAGGTACCACAGCCCCACCCCGCCGACCAGCGTGGCGATGCTGATTCCCCGCCAACCTCCGGGACCGAGTGGCACGACGTCGAAACCGTGGAGCAGTGAAACCACCGCAAGGATCAAGAAATACGGTCCGGTGACGAAACAGTGCAGGCGACCGCAGCCCCGCGCGTTCAACAGGCACGCCGCGCCCATCCACGTCAGCGCCGCGGGCGTCACGATTATTTCCGGAATCCCCAACCGCGTGCCGAATATCAGCGCCGCGATGGGCACGCCCCAGGCGATCATGAAACCGCCCCGGCTCGCGACCCAATCGCGTTTTGCGGGCGGCGCTTCGTCGGTCATTGGTCCATCTCTCCAGACACGGTATCCGAAACCCGGCCGGAAAGGCGGGCCGAGTCGGCTTCCTTGGCCACGCCCGCCGGCATGCGCCGCGGGTCGGCGCGTCGGCGCGAGCGGCGGTACAAGGCGACGGCCAGGACGGCGAAAGCGGCCAGGCCGAGCCAGGCCATGCCTTCGCCCGACACCCAGGCGAGGATCCCGGCGCCGCCGACCGCGGCCAGCAGCGGGATTGCCAAACAGCATGCCACCATGGCGACCGAGGCAACGACGAACGCGATTGGATTGTCACTCATCCGGTGTTCCTCCTATCCGGCGCAGCATGAGAGCTTTGCGATGTTTTTCTCGAAGCCCTGGGCCGCCAGCTTCAACGCCTCCACGGTGGTCAGGTAGGGGAATATCGTCGCGGCCAGCTCCCGCGTCGTCATGCCCGCCTTGATCGCCAGCGCCGCCGTCTGGATACTGTCGCCGCCTTCGGGCGCCAGGATATGCGCGCCCAGCAGGCGGTCGCTCGCCTCGTCGGCCACCAGCTTGACGAGGCCGCGCGTGTCCCGCGCCGCAATCGCCCGCGGCACCATATCGAGCGGCAAGAGCGAGGTTTTCACGCCGTACCCCGCCGCGTGCGCCGCCGCTTCGGTAAGCCCGACGCTCGCCGCCTGGGGATCGGTGAAGATGACGGCCGGCATTGCCGTGGAATCGTACACACTGGCGTCGCCGTTGAGCGCGTTCTCGGCGGCGATGCGTCCGCCATAGGCGGCCATGTAGACATACATGTCGCGCCCGGTGACGTCGCCCGCGGCATAGACCCCGTTCCGCGTGGCGCGGAGCCGCTCGTCGACCCGGATTCCACCATTCGAGGCGAGCCTCACGCCGGCCTCCTCGAGCCCCAATCCGGCCGTGTTGGGCGTCCGGCCCGTCGCCAGCAATATTTGTTCCGCTTCAATGGTTTCGTCGCCGTCTTCGCTGGAGAAAGCGAGCGCGACACCGTTCCCCGCCCGGGCGATGCCGCGATAGCGAACGCCGGTGCGGACATCGATGCCCTCTTCGCGCAGATATTGCGTCAAACTCGAGCCGATCTCGGGCTCCGCCTCGGGCAGCAGGCGCGAGCGGCAGACCAGCGTCACCGTAACGCCGGCGCGGGCGAACATCTGGCCGAGCTCGCAGCCGACATAGCCGCCGCCGACGACGATCAGCGAGGCAGGCAACTCGGCAAGCTCCAGCGCCGTGGTGCTGGTGAGGTACGGAACATTCTCGACGCCGGCAATCGGCGGCACCGCTGCGGAGGCGCCGGTGGCGACGATCGTCGCGCCGGCGGCAATTGCCGCGCCGTTTATCACGACACCCTCTTTTGTCAGCCGCGCCGCGCCCTCTATGTAGGTAATGCCGTCATATTCCGGCAGCACGTCATCGTATTTCGCGGTCCGGAGATCGGCCACCAGCTCGTCCTTTTGCCGCACCAGCGCGCGCCAATCCTCGACGCTCGCTGCGCCGCGGATTCCGGCAAATCGGTCGGCGGTCCGGGCCTGGTGCAACGCCTCGGTGGCGCGGATCAATGTCTTCGACGGCACGCAGCCGACATTGACGCAGGTGCCGCCGATGGTCCCGGCGCCGACCAGCGCCACCCGCGCGCCTTGCTCGGCGGCGGTGATAGCGGCGGAAAATCCGGCCGAGCCCGCGCCGAGAACGGCCAGATCGAATGGTGTGTTTTTCATTTTTTGGTCTCGCTATTTGCTTTGCCTTTGTACGCTCGGGAAAAGGCCAGAATTTTGTCCATCGTCACGTTGGGCACGCCGTCAACACCGCGCAGGACGCCGCGCTCGTCGATCAGAAAATAGATGTCCGGGTATCCCCCCGGATCGTATGTGAAACTCGCGGTTCGCGAGGCGTCGCCCCAAATCCAACCCGGCGAAGGATAGACGCCGCTGGCATAGACCTTGGCGAACTCTTCCGTGCTTGGCCCCGGGTAGCCTAAATTCTTGTATAGTTTTAGCTGGATGATTTGCATTCCCGACCGTTGCAATTCCTCCAGGTTTTCGGCGACCGCCCGTGTCGCCGCCGTGCACGACGGACACCAGGACGCAAAGAACCAGAGCATGATTGGCTTCCCGCGAAACTCCGAGAGACGGCGGCGGGCGCCATCCACGGTCTGGAAATCGATGTCCGGCGCCGGCAGCCCGATGCCGAGTTGGTTTTGGGTCCCGGCCCGCGCCGTCTCGACCAAGACGATACGGCCAACGAGTCCGGAAACCGGAAATCCGTCCGCCAGGAAAAACAGCAACGCGAAAGCCGCCAAAACTCCAAACCGGCCGATGCGACCGCGACCGAGCGCCGTCCCCAGAAATTGTTGGGCCGGTGCTTTCCTCATCCGCATGAAGCGTCGTTTCGCCATGAAACTGGTCATATTGCCGGCACCTTACTTTCCGGGATGGAGCAAGATTGCAGGATGTTTTTCGCGGCCAGGCGCAGGGAGAAAAGCACGAGCACCAGCGCGGCCCCAAGAAACGCGATTTCGTAAGTGGCAAAAAATCCCTGTATCCTGCCGGTGAGGCCGAATATCTGCGGGGTAGACGCGCCCAGAACGGCCAACAACGATGGCACCAGCGACGTGCAGCAGACGCTGCTCGGCAGAAGGCTGGCGAAAATCGCACCCACGCCCAATCCCCGGCCGCGGCCGAGGACCGATGCGCGGAACGCATAGATATTGAGGCTCAGCGTCAGGCTAAGAAATCCCGCCAGGGTAATCGAAAAGAAGATCAGTTCGGTGTTGAGATATCGCAGCGAAATCAAGCCGACGACCCCGCCGGTATAGGTTGCCGGAAGCGTGAAGAGGTAGATCAACAGGAGCGGGACGAACAGGCCCAGGGCGAGGAAGCCATACGACTTCGTCCGCAGAACAATTCCGACCGCACTGGCCACTGTCATCAACATAATTCGCAAATCTCGGTACAAGCTCGGACGGTCGCCCTCATACATTGTGTCGCCTTCAACTCCCGTCCCTCTGGTCCGCGACCCGAGGCGGCGCGGACCGTCGGCTTAGCGCAATGACGGTAAGGGCGATGAACGCCGCCAGCAGGGGAAACAGCACCAAATCGATCCAGCCGAGCCAGGCCGAAACCCCCAGCGCGCCGAAGAGGATCACCAGCACCGGCGTCACGCAGCAGATGGCGGTAAGGACCGCGCCGACGATTCCGGTCCGAAGCAGGCTTCGATTGGACATCCCGGCCTCCTCGCTCACGTCGCGGGCTTCAGCATTGGTGAGAAGATCGCCAGCCCGGCCTGCATCGCCTCGTCGATCGACAGCCGGTATCCCTTGGTGTCGGGATGTTCGCGGTCGCGCCAGGACTCGAGGCAGCGGTCCGAGCAGAAGAACGCGATCACCGTGCACAGCGAGCTGGCGGCGCAGCCGTCCTCGTATTCGATACCCGACCAGACGACCGCCGAGTCCGGAGAGACGGTCGCCAGCACCCTGCCGTCGCCGCTCGTACTCGCGTGAATCTCGGCGCCGCAGGCGCGGCAGGCGGACTCGATAGCGACATCCTTGCCGTACATGCCGCCGGCGCCGAGCGCGTCGATGGCGCACATGGCGTTGATGGTCTGGCCGGCCAGCCGTACGCGATGCCCGGTGATCCGGTCCGTGAGCGGATAGGCGCCACTTACGCGTTCGCCCGTTTCGTCGAGAGTGATCAGATCGCGCTTCTTGAGGCTGGCCAGGAGCTTGCGCACGTCGTCGCCGGCCAATCCGGTCTCCCGCGCAAGCGCTTGCGGGGTTGGCGCCCGCCCGTCGCGTCCATAGGCTTCGAGTATGGAGCGGCGGACCCGGTCCTCGTCGGCGCCGTAGCTGTCCCAGCACCGGGCAATGCCGAACGCCTCGAAGATGGCATTGAGGGTATCGCGCACGCGCGGGGAAGTGACCGCCGACCAGTCGGGAAAGGTGACCCCGGGGCGGATCGTAACCTCCATGGGCGCGGCACCGCCGGGCGCCTGATCGGAAACTGCTATCGTCTCGGAAACCATTGATTGTTCGTCCTTTTTCATGACGGAATGTCGGGAAGGGGAGGGCTTGGCCCGGTCCTTGCGCCGATATGGCCTATAATGTAATATCTGTAGTCACTACAGAATCAAGCCCTAATTTCGAGGTGCTGGACGCATGGCCGATTACTCCCCGCCGCATATGCCCATCGGCGTGCTCGCCCGCAAGAGCGGCTGCAAGGTCGAGACGGTCCGCTATTACGAGCACGTCGGGCTGATGCCCAAGCCGGCCCGCACCGAGGGCGGACACCGTATGTACAGCGACCCGCAGATGAGGCGTCTCAGCTTCATCCGCCGCGCCCGCGAGCTGGGCTTCACGATCGACGCCATCCGAGTGCTGCTCGGGCTGGTGGACGGGGAGGGACAGACCTGCGCCGAGGTGGAGGCGATCTCGCGTGTTCACCTCGACGATGTGCGGACCAAGATCGCCGATCTGCGGACCATGGAAACCGTGCTGGCCGGCATGGTGGCCGAATGCAAGGGTGGCGCGGTGCCCGACTGTCCGGTTGTCGAGGCGTTGTTCGAAGGGCGTTGACGGGGCATTATACGCCTTATTGGGCCTGCACGACCTCGCCGTTCCTAGTGCAGGCCGGTTCCGCCAGATCCACGAAAACGCCGGTAATCTCCTCGGGCGTGGGCAAGGTCATGGGATCCTCGCCTGGCATGACCTCGGCGCGCATGCCGGTTCGGGTGCCGCCGGGATTGACGAGGTTGGCGCGGACGGCGGTCTTGGCGATCTCGGCAGCGTATACCTTGACCAGCATCTCGAGCCCGGCCTTGGATACCGCGTACGGTCCCCAGTAAGGCACGATTTGGTGGCCGACGCCGGAGGTGACGAAGATCGCGCGGCCCGCGTCCGAGGCCCGGAGGAGGGGGTCGAGGCTTCGAATCAAGCGCCAGTTGGCGGTCAGGTTGATCTGTATAACCGAATCCCAGGTGTCGGGCTCCACGTGCGCCATCGGGCTCAACGTTCCGAGTAACCCGGCGTTGCCGACCAGAGCGTCGAGGTGGCCAAATCGCTCGTAAAGAGAGGCGCCCAATCGGTCGATCGTATCGGGCTCCGCCAAGTCGAGCGGCACCAGAGTGGCGCCGGCCCCGCCCGCCTGCCTGATCTCGTCGTCGACTTCTTCGAGCGCGCCGGTGGTGCGGGCCACCAGAACGACATGCGCGCCCTCGGACGCGAATCGCTTGGCGACCGCCGCGCCGATGCCACGGGAAGCACCGGTGACGAGCGCAATTCGCCCGTCCAGCCGCTTGCCGGTCATGTCCGCCCGTTCAGGGCCATCAATTCACTTCTTCAAGAAGCGAAAGCTGGGAGGAAACGACGCCGTCGTCGTGGTCGGTAAGTTGCGTGGGGTAGGCGCCGCTGAAACAGGCGTCGCAAAATTGTGGATTCCGGTCATCGCGGCCGTCCTCGCCCATGGCGCGGTAAAGTCCATCCATGGTGAGAAAAGAGAGGCTGTCGACGCCGATGATCCCGGCCATCGCCGCGACATCGTTATTCGCCGCCAGCAGCGCGGCGCGCTCGGGCGTATCGACGCCATAGAAACAGGAATACATGGTCGGCGGGCTGGACACGCGCATATGAATCTCGTCCGCGCCGGCATTGCGCACCATCTCGACGATTTTTGTCGAGGTGGTGCCCCGGACGATGCTGTCGTCGACCAGGATGACGCGTTTGCCCTCGAGCTCCGCGCGGTTCGGGTTGTGCTTCAGCTTGACGCCCAAATGGCGGATGTGATCCGAGGGTTCGATAAATGTTCGGCCGACATAGTGATTGCGAATGATGCCAAGCTCGAACGGTACGCCCGCCTGGGCGGCGTAGCCGATCGCCGCCGGCACGCCGGAATCCGGCACCGGGATGATCACGTCGGCGTCTACGTGCGATTCCCGGGCAAGTTCGGCGCCGATACGTTTGCGCGCTTCGTAGACGCTGGTGCCCTCGACCACGCTGTCCGGCCGCGCGAAGTAGATGTATTCGAAGATGCAGAACCGCTTCTTGAAGCTCGGGAAGGGCTTGATGCTGTGTACGCCGTCCTGGTCCAGGACCACGATCTCTCCCGGCTCGATGTCGCGCACGAAATCGGCCCCGATGATATCCAGGGCGCAGGTCTCGGAGGCAAGGATGTGCGCGCCATCGAGATGGCCCAGCACCAAGGGCCGCACGCCCAGCGGGTCGCGCACGCCGATGACCTTTTTGCGCGAGAGCAAGACCAGCGAATACGCCCCTTCGACCTGGCTGAGCGCGTCGGCCAACCGGTCGACGACCGTGGCCCGCCGGCTGGTGGCGATAAGCTGGATGACGACTTCGGTGTCGGTCGTTGACTGGAACAAATGCCCTCGGTTGACCAAATCGGTCCTGAGCGCCCGCGCGTTGGTGATATTACCGTTGTGCGCCACCGCCAGTCCGCCGAAGGCGAAGTCGGCGAACAACGGCTGCACGTTGCGCATCACCGTCTCGCCCGTGGTGGCATAACGCACGTGGCCGATCGCGGAATCGCCGGGCAGCCGGCCGAGTACTTCCTCGGAATTGAAATTGTCGCCGACCTGTCCGCGGGCCCGTTGATTGTGGAAGTGCTGGCCGTCGAAGCTGACGATGCCGGCGGCCTCTTGCCCGCGATGCTGTAGCGCGTGCAGGCCGAGGACGGTGTGCGCAGCGGCGTCGTCGTTGCCGAACACGCCGAATATGCCGCATTCCTCGTGCGGCTTGTCGTCGTCGAAGGGGTGGGTCACGGTCATGGGTCGCACCTTACAACAACTACCTGTTGGCCTCGATGGCCTTTTCGAGGCCTTTTCGAATGTCATCGCTGTAGCCAGTGTCGCCATTCGTCCGCCCGTCGCTGGCCCGCGGCGGCTTGAGAAGATCGTACGCCGCGCGGCCCGCCGCGTCCTCGGCATCGGACTGGACGCGTCTGGCCGCCGCGCTTGTATCGTCGATCAGGTCTTCGGGCGCCAGCTTCCTAATGATGGCGGCTCCGGCCGCGACAAAGGGGCGGAGCCTGGCCTCCCGGATCCATTGCGGCGGCTCGTCGCGCCACAAGAGGGTGAGCGGAATATAGGCGGCGCTGACGACTGCCGCGGCGACCGCGATGCCGCCCAGGAACCCCAGCGAGCGGTCGAGGGCGTTGAGCCGGCTGCGCCGCACCCAGCCGCCAATCAGCGCGCTCAGAATATAGAGTGCCACCAGCGTGACCAGGAAGATCGCCGCGACCGAGCCAAGGTCGGCAACCAACTCGTTCTCGACCATATCGCGGGCAAGGGGGCGTACCTCGGCGTAAGTGTAGAGCGTGACGAGCACGGCCCCCATCCACGACATCAGGAACAGGCCTCCCTTGACGAAGCCCACGGCGAAGCCGAGCAACGCCGAAAGCAGCACGAAACCGCCGACCCCAAAATCGAAATAGGTCAGCACACGCCAGTCCCCGCCGTAGCGCCATTCAAGTCGTTGCCCTCATTGCGCGACGCCTCGACCGGCGCCCGTTTCGGTGCCCGTTCCGGCACCTGTTTTTGCGGCTCCGAAGCCTCCATCGAACAACGGCATCAGCTCGCTCAAATGTCGGATGTTCGATGTCTCCAATTGGGTCCGGGCGGAGGATTTGGCCCCGCTCCGGCCCGGTGGCATGAGCGCGCGCCGGAAGCCGAGCTTGGCCGCCTCCTTGAGCCGGTTCTCGCTTTGGCTCACGGCGCGGATTTCGCCCGAGAGGCCGATCTCGCCGAAGATTACCATTTCCGCCGGGACCGGCTTGTCCGCGAGCGACGACACCAGCGCCGCCGCAACCGCCAGATCCGCGGCCGGCTCGGCGATCCTCAGCCCCCCGGCAACGTTTAGGTACACATCGCGCCCCGCGAAGGCAAGGCCGCAGCGCGCCTCGAGCACCGCCAGGACCATGGCCAGGCGGCCGCTGTCCCAGCCGACCACCGCGCGTCGGGGGGTAGCGAAGGCGGAGGGGGCAATCAGTGCCTGGATTTCGACCAGAAGCGGCCGCGTCCCCTCCATGCCGGCAAAGACGGCGCTGCCGCCGGATTCAACGGCTTCGGCCGGATCCCTCGAATCGGCCCGGTCGGCGAGAAACAGCGAGGAGGGGTTCTCGACCTCGATCAGGCCGGCATCCGTCATCTCGAACACGCCGATTTCGTCGGTCGCGCCGAAGCGGTTCTTGACCGCCCGCAGGATGCGGAACTGGTGGCCGCGCTCGCCCTCGAAATAAAGCACCGTGTCGACCATATGCTCGAGCACCCTTGGACCCGCGATCATGCCCTCCTTGGTGACATGTCCGACCAGCAGCACCGCCGAGCCCCGGCGCTTGGCGACGCGGATCAGCTCCTGCGCGGAGGCGCGCACCTGGGCCACCGTGCCGGGCGCCGAATCGAGGGTATCGACGTACATGGTCTGGATCGAATCGATGACCGCGACCTTGGGCGCGTCCCTGGCATCGAGACTGGCGACGATGTCGCGCACGCTGGTCGCCACCGCCAGCGTCGCCGGCGAGTCGGCAAGGCCGAGCCGGGTCGCCCGCATGCGTACCTGGTCGACCGATTCTTCGCCCGAAATGAAGGTCGCGGTCACCTTGCCGGCCAGGGCGGCGGCGACCTGCAGCATCAGGGTCGATTTGCCGATGCCCGGATCGCCGCCGATCAGCAGGGCCGAGCCCGGCACCAGGCCGCCGCCCGTGACCCGGTCGAATTCCGCGATTCCGGTTGCCAGCCGCGATTCCTCGACCGGCGCGCCCTTCATCCCGACGAGATCGAGCGCGCGGCCCGCACCGCGGCCAAGGCCCCTGGGAGCGGTCTCGGCGGCGGCTTCCTCGATGACCGTGTTCCAGGCGCCGCAGGCCTCGCACCGTCCCATCCACTTGCGATGGCTGGCGCCGCAGTTCTGACAGGCAAAGCGGGACGCCGGCCTGGCCATTCAATATCGCACCAAGAGCATGTGCCGGGTGGCGGCAATCATAATGCGCGGACCTGCATCTGGATCGGCCCCTCGGCCCGGCCGTTGATGAATTGCTCGACATATTCGTTGCCCGAGTGGTCGATGTCGCCGACCGCGCCGGCCCAGATGATTTTTCCCTCGTACAGCATGGCAATGCGGTCGGCGATCTTGCGGGCGCTGGCGATGTCGTGCGTGATCGAGAGCGCCGTGGCCCCGAGCTCGCGCACGCATTCGACGATCAGATCGTTGATCACGTCGCCCATGATCGGATCGAGGCCGGTGGTCGGTTCGTCGAAGAAGATGATCTCGGGCGTGGTGGCGATGGCGCGGGCCAGTCCGACACGCTTCATCATGCCGCCCGAAAGTTCGGCCGGCCACAACTCGGCGACTTCCGGGCCAAGCCCGACGCTGGCGAGCTTTTCGATGGCCAGCTCGTGGGCTTCGTCGCGCGGCGCGCCTTTCGATTGCACCAGGCCGAAGGCCACGTTCTCCCACACCTTCAGGCTGTCGAACAAAGCCGAGCCCTGAAACAACATGCCGAACTTGCGGCTCACTTCGTTGCGTTCGTTGGCGCGGAGGTCGATCACGTCCTTGCCGTCGATCTCGATACTGCCCGCGTCGGGCCGAACCAGGCCGAGAATGCATTTCAGCAGTACCGATTTGCCGACCCCCGAACCGCCGATCACGACGACCGATTCGCCGGCGCCGACATCGAGGTCGAGCCCCTGCAGGACGCGGTTGGCGTTGAAGGCTTTTTTCAGGCCGCGCACCTTGATCTTGGAAGTTTCGTTGTTCATCCGCCGAAGAATAATGCCGTGATTAGGTAATTGGAGGAAAGGATCAAAATCGACGACGACACCACGGCGTTGGTGGTGGCGGCGCCGACGCCCTGCGCGCCGCCCCGCGAATGGTAACCGTGATAGCAGCCCATCAAGGTTATCAGGAAGCCGAAAACCGCGGCCTTCACGAGGCCCGAGACCACGTCCATGGTTTCGAGGAAATCCCAGGTCAGCTTGAGGTAGTTGGCCGCGTTGAAATCGAGCCGGTAGACCCCGATCAGGTAGCCGCCGAAGACGCCGATAATGTCGGCCACCAGCACCAGCAGCGGCAGCATGGTCAAGCCGGCGATGAGCCGGGGTGCGATCAGGTATTTGTACGGGTTGGTCGAGAGCGCCGAAAGCGCGTCGATCTGCTCGGTCACCCGCATGGTGCCGATCTCGGCCGCGATGGAGGCGCCGATGCGCCCGGCCACCATGAGCCCGGCCAGCACCGGCCCCAGCTCGCGCGTGACCGACAGCACGACCACCGTGGCGATCGCCGATTCGGCGTTGAAGCGCGAGAACCCCGTATAGCTTTGCAGCGCCAGCACCATGCCGGTGAAGATCGCGGTCAGTCCCACCACCGGCAGCGAGTAGTAGCCGATCTCCAGCATCTGGCGGCCGATCAGGCGGGGAAAATAGGGCGGCCGCACCGCGTACGAAACGGCGGTGGCGGCGAATACGCTCAGCCGCCCGGTGGCGGCGAGGAAGCCGAGCAGGACGCGGCCGATGGCGGCGAGGGCCGGCATGCGTCAGGCGGCTCCGCCGACATAGCGCCGGTGGTACCGGCGGCCAAGGCCGGTGAGAATCTCGTAACCGATGGTTCCGGCCTCCTCGGCCAAGGCGTCGACCGGGTGATGCGGGCCGATGATTTCGACGAGCGTGTCCTTGCCGAGGGATTCGGGCGGCACCGCGGAGACGTCCAGACTAATCAAATCCATCGAGACACGTCCCACCACCGGCACCCGCGTTTCACCGATGTAACAACCGGCCCGGCCGCCGAGGCCGCGAAGATACCCATCGGCATAACCGACGGCCACCGTCGCGATCCGCGCCCCGCCGGCGACGCGGTGCGTGGCACCGTAGCCAACGGTCCCGGCACTGTCAACGTCGCGCACCTGCAGAATTCTGGCTTCGAGCCGCACCACGTCGGTCATCGGATTCGGCTCGCCCGGGCACGGGTTGACGCCGTACAGCGCCGCGCCCGGGCGCACCAGATCGAAATGGTAGCCGGCGCCGCGGAAGATGCCGGACGAGTTGGCCAAGCTCGCCCTTGCCCGCGGCAGGCGCGCGCGGGCGGTCTCGAACCTGTCGAGCTGCGCGGCGTTCATCGGATTGTCCGGCTCCTCCGAACAGGCGAGGTGGCTCATCACATAGCGGAGATCGACGCCGTCCAGGCGCGCCGGATCGGCGGCCAGAGCGTCGATTTCGGCGGGCGACAGGCCGAGCCGCGACATGCCGGTATCGAGATGCAGCGCCGCCGGCAGGCCGCCGCGCGCCCGGGCCAGCGCGGCCCAGGCGTCGAGCGCCTCGAGGTCGTTGAGCACGGGCGCAAGCCCGGCCTCCGCGAAGCGCGGCTCGGCGCCTGGAAGGGCGCCGTTGAGGACGAAGATATCCGCCTTGGGCAGGAGCCTCCGCAAAGCCAGCCCCTCGTCCAGATGCGCCACGAAGAAGACGCGGCAGCCGCTTGCCGCCAGGGCCGGCGTCACCCGCGCCAGGCCGAGGCCGTAGGCATCCGCCTTGACCACCGCGGCGCAGGCGGCGGGCGCCGCCATGGTCGCGAGGCGTTCGTAATTGGCCGAAATGGCGGCGAGGTCGATGGTGAGCACGGTTCCCGAGGAGCCGAGATCGCCGTCCGCCAGGGCGTCCCCGCGGGCGGCGTCGGGCGCCCCGGGATCAGAACTCGGCATCGGGGCCGCCGGGGCCGGGCCCGTGGTCGACCGGCGCGAGGTCGGCAAACTTGGTGAAATCCGGATCGAAGAACAGGCGCCGGGTCCCGACCGGGCCGTGGCGCTGCTTGCCGATGATGATTTCGGCCACGTTATGCACCTTGTCCATCGCCGCCTGCCATTCGAAATGCTTGTCGGTGCCTTCCGGAGGCTCCTGCCGGCGCAGGTAATATTCCTCCCGGAAGATGAACATGACGATGTCGGAATCCTGTTCGATGGATCCCGATTCACGCAGGTCGGAAAGCTGCGGCCGTTTGTCTTCGCGCTGCTCGACCGCGCGCGAGAGCTGCGAGAGAGCAAGCACCGGGATACTGAGCTCCTTGGCCAGCGCCTTGAGCGCCCGCGTGATGTCGGAGATTTCCTGCACCCGGTTTTCGGGACGCGAATCGTGGGTCGGGCGCAGCAGTTGCAGGTAATCGACGACGACGAGGCCGAGCCCCTGCATGCGTTTCAGGCGGCGGGCCCGGGTCCTGAGCGCCGAGACCGAGAGCGCCGGGGTGTCGTCGATATAGAGCGGCAGCCGGCTCAATTCCTGACTCGCCGCGACGAATTTCGGGAAGTCGTCCTTGCTGATCTCGCCGCGGCGAATCTTGTGCGAAGTGACGCCGGCCTTCTCGGCCAGGATGCGGGTGGCCAACTCCTCGGCCGACATTTCGAGTGAAAAGAACCCGACCACGGCGCCATCGACCACGCGGGCGATGCCGTCCTCGTCGCGCTCTTCGCGATAGGCGCTGGCCGCGTTGAAGGCGATGTTGGTCGCCAGCGCGGTCTTGCCCATCGACGGCCTGCCGGCCAGGATGACGAGGTCCGCCGGGTGCATGCCGCCCAGCAGCTTGTCGAGGTCGGTCAGGCCGGTGGCAACGCCGGTGACGTGGCTGTCGCGCTTGTAGGCCGCTTCGGCGGTCTTGATCGCGTCGGTCAGCGCCCGGTCGAAGGTCTGGAAGCCGCCCTCGTACTCGCCCTTGGTCGCGAGCTCGTACAGGTTTTCCTCGGCGATCTGAATCTGATCGCTGGCGGTGGTTTCAAGGTCCACGTCGAAGGCGCGGTTGACCACGTCCTCCCCGAGATTGATGAGCTGGCGACGCAAATAGGAATCGTGGATGGCGCGGGCGTAATCGTCGGCGTTGATGATGGTGACGACCGACGCGGCGAGGCGCGCCAGATAGCTGGCGCCGCCGATATCCGCGAGCGATTCGTCCTGCTCGAAATAGGATTTCAGCGTCACCGGGTCGGCGATCTGGCCCCGGTCGATCAGCTTGCCGGCGGCGCCATAGATGCTTCCGTGCCGGGGATCGGCGAAATGCTCGGGGCGCAGGAACTCGGAACAGCGTTCGTAGGAGCGGTTGTTCGACAGGATGGCGCCGATCAGCGCCATCTCCGCCTCGAAATTATGGGGTGGCGTACGGTAGTTGATGCCGCGGTCGTCGTGCCCGGCTCCGTCGACCGCGGAATCGTGCAGCGAGGTGACGTTGGGCGGGCTTTCCGACGGTTCCATAAAGCGCTTTCTATATTGTGTCGCGACCCGATCCCGGACGCTCGAATCAGGCGGACGACAATAGCAAGCGCAAAATGAAAAACTCCAAGATTATTTTTCGGCATCCACCGAAAATTTCTGCACAGCCTAATAACACTGGGGAAAAGTCTGGCGGACTACGCCGCGACCTCGCCGGCGCGCTCGCCGTCCCGGTCGGCGGCGCGCTCGAAGTCGGTGACGTAATCGCGCGTCAACGGCACCGCGTCCTGTACCTTCGAAATCTGCATCTGGAAGACCATCTGCCTGCCGTGCCGAAAGCTTGCTTCAGAGGCCTGCAGGTAAAATTCCCACATACGGCAGAAGCGCTCGTCGTAAATCTCCTTCACCTTGTCGCGGTTCTCCTGGAAGCGCCAGTTCCATTCTCGAAGCGTGTCCGCGTAATGCAGGCGCAGGATTTCGATATCGGCGACCCACAGGCCGACCTTTTCCATCGCCGCCACGACCTCGGAGATCGCGGGCGTATAACCGCCCGGGAAAACGTATTTTCGTATCCACGGGTTGGTGCCGCCGGGTCGTTCCATGCGGCCTATCGAATGCAACAGAGCAACCCCGTCGTCGGCGAGCAGGTCCTTGAGCTTGCGGAAGAACTCGACGTAATGGCCGGCGCCGACATGCTCGAACATGCCGACCGAGACGATACGGTCATAGGTGTCGGTAAGTTCGCGATAGTCGCGCAAGTGAAATTGCGCGCGGTCCGCAAGACCGGATTCGGTGGCGCGCCGGCGCGAAATCGCGGCCTGCTCGGTCGAGAGCGTGACGCCCGTAACCTCTGCCCCGGCGGTCTTGGCAAGATACAGCCCCAGGCCGCCCCAGCCCGAGCCGATGTCGAGCACCTTCATGCCGGGCTCGATGAGAAGTTTGGCCGCGATGTGGCGTTTCTTTTTTTCCTGCGCCTCCTCGAGGGACTCGTTGCCGGTACAAAAGTAGGCGCAGGAATACTGCCGGTCCTGGTCGAGGAAGAGATCATAAAGCGCGCCCGAAAGGTCGTAGTGGTGGGCGACGTTCTTTTGCGCCTTGCCGGTCGGGTTGTATTGCTGAACGCGCCGCGCCAGCAGGCTCAGGTGAGCGCGCAGTATCTCCATTCGCGGCGTAGACATGGTGTCGGCGTTGCGCAGGCAAAGGTCGAGAAAGTCGTAAATCGGGCCGTCCTCGACCGTCAGCGTGCCGTCCATGTAGGCTTCACCGGCATAGAGCTCCGGGTTGATCGCCAGTTTTGTGTGAAGCCAGCGGTCGCGTAGCCGTATGGTCACCGCGGGTCCCTCGGTTCCCGCGAAGACATGCTTTTTACCATACGCATCGATTACCGTCAGCGTACCGCTGCGGAACATGCGTCTCATCATACCGCTGCACAACACGATGCCTCTCCCGGTCCCCTCCTGCCGGCTTGGACGCCAGCTATCCAACGAAACCGAGGCGCCCGGCCGGCGGCGCTCCTTATTGATCGGCGCGGCCGCCAGGTACCTGACAAGCATTATAACCCAAAAACGCCTGTTATTGCAAAATGCGTCGCAATGCCCGCCCGTCGCGCGACGGGCGGGACGAATCCCGAATTAAAAGGACGATCAGGATTTTTCCGGAGTTTCGCCGGCGTCGCCCAAGGAGTGCCCGGTCGCGGATTCGACTTCGGGTTCGTCCGTGCCGGCATCTCCGCTGGCCGTCTCGCCCGACTCACCGGCCGCGGCGGCGGCCTCTTCCGACGCGGCGCTTTCCGCCGCGGGCAAGGCGTCTTCGCCCGCCTCGGCGCGCGTCATCCGCGCCTCGGCTTCCTCCTCCGACTGCGCGACGTTGGCGGTCACCGTGACGCTTACTTCCGGATGCAGCGCCACCCGCGCGGTATGCAATCCGAGCTCTTTGATCGGTTGTTCGCGCTGCACCTGGGAGCGGTCCACGGAGAACCCCTTTTCGGTCACCGCGGCGGCAATATCCCGTGCCGTCACCGAGCCATAGAGTTGGCCGCTCTCGCCGGCCTGACGAATCAGCATGACGATCAGCCCCTCCATCTTCTCTGCGATCGCGGCGGCTTCGTCGCGGTCCTTCAAATTTTCCGCCTCCAGCTGCCCGCGCCGCGTCTCGAACGAATCGAGATTGTCCTTGGTGGCTCGCAGCGCCTTCTTCTGCGGCAGCAAGTAGTTGCGGGCGTAGCCGGGCTTGACCCGGACCACGTCGCCCATTTGGCCGAGCTTTTCGATGCGCTCGAGCAAGATGACGTCCATCTCACGTCCTCCTGGCTAATATCCGATCAGGCCCTATTTCTGGACCACGTAGGGCAGCAGCGCGAGAAAACGGGCGCGCTTGATCGCCCGCGCCAGTTCACGCTGTTTCTTGGCCGACACCGCGGTAATGCGGCTGGGCACGATCTTGCCGCGCTCGGAAATGAACCGTTGCAGCAGCTTGATGTCCTTGTGGTCGATCTTCGGCGCGCCGGGCCCGGAGAACGGGCAGCTCTTGCGGCGCCGAAAGAAGGGCCGCCGAGACATGCCGCCGCTGGATCTTCCGCCGCCGGGCCGTCCGCCGCCCGGCCCGCCACCTGGTCTGCTGCCGAAGCTCATTCCTTGTCTCCTTCGCCTTCGGCCGCGGCC
>CBDVDY010000009.1:0-21966 GCA_965372875.1 uncultured Alphaproteobacteria bacterium
CTCGACCTTTTCGGTTTTCGCCTTCTTGGCCTCGGCGTCGTCCGTCCGGGCATCGGCTGCCTTGTCCGTGTCCTTGTCTCCTTCGGCCGCGGCCGCAACGGGCTCGACCTTTTCGGTTTTCGCCTTCTTGGCCTCGGCGTCGTCCGTCCGGGCATCGCCTGCCTTGTCCTTGTCGCTGGCCTCCCGGGGCGGGCGCCTCTCGCCGCGATCTCCCCGCGGCCCACGATCGTCGCGGTCGCCTCGGCCACGCCGCTCGTCGCGCGAGCCGCGGCCCTGCATAACCGCCGACGGGCCCTCTTCCAGCTCATCGACCTTGATCGTCAGATAGCGCAGCACATCCTCGTGCAAGCGCATGTGGCGTTCCATCTCCTGCACCGCGTTCCACGGCGCCTCGATGTTGAACAGGGTATAATGGCCCTTGCGGTTTTTCCGGATTCGGTAGGCGAGGTTCTTCAGGCCCCAATATTCGCGCTTGGTGACCTGGCCGCCGTTTTCGGTGATGATTTCGGCAAAGGTGTCGGCCAATCCGCCGGCTTGCGTGGCCGAGACATCCTGGCGCGCGATAAACACGCTCTCGTAGTATGGCATGCGTCAGCACTCCCTCTGGCTGTTCGCGGTCCGGAGCTGGCGGGATGCCCGCATCAGCCGGCCGGACCTAGCCGGCACTTGACCGGCAAGGAGCTATAAGGCGCCGCACTATACACACTTGCCCGGCCCGCGCAAGGCTTGCGGGCGGCGCTTGACAGGTCCGGCCAAGGCGCTATGACTTGCCCGGAATTCCTTTGCATCGGGGCTTTCTAGACGATGACGCGCGCCTTCGTATTTCCGGGGCAGGGCTCCCAGGCCGTCGGTATGGGCAGGGACTTGGCCGAGGCTTTCCCGGAAGCTCGCCTGATATTCGAAGAGGTCGACGACGCCCTCGAGCAGCGCCTGAGCCGGCTCATGTTCGAGGGCCCGGGCAACGAGCTGATGCTGACCGAAAACGCCCAGCCGGCGCTGATGGCGAACAGCCTGGCGGTCCTGCGTGTCCTCGAAAAGGAGGGCGGCGTGGTGCTTGCCGACGCGGCTTCGTTCGTCGCCGGCCACTCGCTTGGCGAATATTCCGCGCTGGCCGCGGCCGGGTCGCTGGGACTGTCCGATACCGCGCGGCTGCTCAAGACCCGTGGACAGGCGATGCAGCAGGCCGTGCCGGTCGGCGTTGGGGCGATGGCGGCGCTCTTGGGCATCGATCTCGATGTCGCCCGATCGGTCGCCGCCGATGCCGCCGCGGGTGGGCAGGGCGATGAAGTCTGCGCCGCCGCCAACGACAATGCGCCCGGCCAGGTCGTCATTAGCGGCCACCGGAGCGCGGTCGAGCGGGCCATCGAAATCGCCGGCGAGCGTGGCGCCAAGCGCGGCATGATGCTGCCCGTGAGCGCGCCTTTCCATTGCTCGCTGATGGCGCCGGCGGCGGACGCGATGGAACAGGCATTGTCGAAGGTCGAGATGGCCGCGCCGGCGGTCCCGGTAGTGGCCAACGTGAGCGCCCGGGCGGTGAGCGACCCCGATACCATTCGCGGGCTTTTGGTCGAGCAGGTGACGGCGCCGGTGCGTTGGCGCGAATGCGTCCTTTATATGCGGGACAACGGCGTCGATTCGCTAGTCGAGCTTGGCGCCGGCAAGGTATTGACCACGCTGGCCCGGCGCATCGACCGCGAGCTTGCGGCGTCCGCGGCGGGCACGCCGGACGAAATCGAGGCGATGTTGAAGAGTTTTTAGGTTCGAAAAGAGGTACGCATTGTTTGATCTGAGCGGCAAGAGTGCATTGGTGACGGGAGCGTCCGGCGGCATCGGCGGCGCCATCGCGCGTGCGCTGCACGGGCTGGGCGCCGGGGTCGCGCTTTCGGGCACGCGGGTCGAGGCGCTCGAGGCGCTCAAGACCGAGCTCGGCGAGCGCGCCGCCGTCGTGCCATGCGATCTGAGCCAGGGCGAAGCCGTCGATGCGTTGTTCGGCGCGGCCGAGGAGGCGCTCGGCCAGGTCGACATCCTGGTCAACAATGCCGGGCTGACGCGGGACAATCTGGCGCTTCGGATGACGGACGAGGAATGGCAGCAGGTACTCGACGTCAACCTGACCGCCGCGTTCCGGCTCTCCCGCGCGGCGCTCAAGGCGATGATACGGCGGCGCGCCGGGCGAATCGTCGGCGTTACCTCGGTGGTCGGCGTTACCGGCAACCCTGGGCAAGCGAACTATGCGGCGTCGAAGGCGGGAATGATCGGCATGTGTAAGTCGTTGGCCGCCGAATTCGCCTCGCGCGGCATCACCGTCAACTGCGTCGCCCCCGGCTTTATCGAAACGGCGATGACCGATGCGCTTGTCGAGGCACAACGCGAGAAGTTGCTCGAACGGATTCCGAGCGGGCGACTCGGCGCGGCGGACGACGTGGCCGCGGCGGTGGCGTTCCTGGCCAGCGACGAAGCATCTTACATCACCGGCCAGACGCTGCACGTGAACGGTGGATTGGCGATGATTTAAGAGCCTATCGAGGCTCGTTCGCGCGTGCTGGCAATGGCGAAAAAAGTGTGATACGTAACGCCCCATCCGTGCCCCTTGCCCCCGCTCGGCACCGGCGACGCCGGGTGGATCCGCGCCGAGGCGCTACCTGGAAACGATTTTCAGTATCTCTGTTCGACACAGTATCCGAGGGAAAACACTATGAGTGAGAGTGATATCGGCGAGCGCGTGAAGAAAATCGTCGTTGAGCATCTCGGCGTTGACGAAGCGAAGGTGACCGATAATGCGAAGTTCATTGACGATCTGGGCGCCGACAGCCTGGACACGGTCGAACTGGTCATGGCCTTCGAAGAGGAATTCGGTTGCGAGATTCCGGATGATGCGGCGGAGAAGATCGCCACGGTACAGGACGCCATCACCTTCATCGGTGGGATTACCTGACCCGATGAGAATCGTCGGGCGCCGAGCGCCCGGAACCGTACTACCGAATTGCTAGCAGAAGGAACCATCGCGTCATGCGCCGCGTTGTCGTGACAGGCATGGGCCTGGTCACGCCGCTCGGTTGCGGCGTGCGGCTCAATTGGGAGCGCCTGATCGAGGGTCGATCCGGAATCTCGCGGGTCGAGGCATTCGATGTGTCCGACTTGAATTCGCGGGTCGCGGGACAAATCCCAAGGGGCGCCGGCGGCGATGGCACCTTCAATCCGGAAGACTGGGGTACCGCTCGGGAGCGGCGCAGGATGGGCGAATTCATCGTCTTTGCGCTGGCGGCGGCGCACGAAGCGGTAGAGGACGCGGGCTGGATGCCGGAGGACGAAGAGTCCCGCATTCGCACCGGGGTGATGATAGGTTCCGGCATCGGCGGGCTCGAGGGTATCACCGACGGCGCCATGGTACTCAACGAGAAGGGGCCGCGGCGGGTTACACCGTTTTATATTCCCGCCTCGCTGATCAACCTCGCGTCCGGCAACGTCTCCATCAGATACCAGTTCAAGGGACCGAACCATTCGGTGGTGACGGCGTGCTCGTCCGGCGCCCACGCCATCGGCGATGCCGCCCGCCTGATCATCTTCGAGGACGCGGACGTGATGGTGGCGGGCGGCGCCGAGGCCGCCGTTTGCCGCATGGGCCTAGCCGGATTCGACGCCGCGAAGGCGCTCTCGACCAATTTCAACGATGAGCCCGAGCGGGCCTCGCGACCCTGGGACCAGGACCGCGACGGATTCGTCGTCGGCGAGGGCGCGGGCATCGTGATTCTGGAAGAGCTCGAGCACGCCAAGCGGCGCGGCGCGAAGATCCATGCCGAGATCATCGGCTATGGCCTGTCGGGCGACGCCCATCACATCACCGCCCCGGCCGCGGACGGCGACGGCGCCTACCGCGCCATGCAGAACGCAATCAAGCGCGCCAAGCTCGAACTCGACCAGATCGACTATATTAACGCGCATGGGACTTCCACGCCGCTGGGCGACGAAGTCGAGTTGCGGACCGTCAAGCGGCTGTTCGGCGATCATGCCTACAAGCTGTCGATGTCGTCGACCAAATCGGCGATCGGGCACCTCTTGGGCGCCGCCGGCAGCGTCGAGGCGATTTACTCGATCATGGCGATCAACGAGGGTATCGCGCCGCCGACCCTCAATCTCGACAATCCGTTGCCCGGCTGCGACATTGACTTGGTGGCCAAGCAAGCCAAGCAGCGGGACATCCACTATGCGCTGTCCAATTCCTTCGGCTTCGGTGGCACCAACGCAAGCCTGGTTTTCACGGGCGCGCCCTAATCACCCCGGTTTATCATGAAGCGTGCCATCGTGATCGGCGGCGGCCTGTGCCTGACAGTGGTTTTGACGGCCGCCGCGCTCTACGGCTGGGGCCGCCAGCAATTCACGGCGCCGGGACCGTTGCCGGCGCCCAAGGTCGTGGCGGTCGCCAAGGGCGCCGGGCTGGAGGCAATCGCCGCCACGCTTGCCCGCGAAGGCGTAATCGAGAAGGATTTCATTTTCGAGGCCGGTGTCCGGCTGTTGGGCCGGGCGGCGCGGCTGCGGGCTGGCGAGTTCGAGTTTCCGGCCGGGATCAGTCCCGAGGGCGCGATGACGATGCTGATCAGCGGCAAGAATGTGCAGCACGGCGTCACCATCGCCGAAGGCTTGAGCGTGGCCCAGATTCTCGCGCAGTTGAATGGCGAGAGCGCGCTCTCCGGCACGGCCACCCTCGCGCCGGGCGAGGGCGAGTTGTTGCCCGACACCTATAATTTTTCCAGGGGTGCCACGCCGGACGACGTCATCCGCCGCATGCGGGCGGCGCTGCGCGAGATTCTGGACGAGCTGTGGGACAAACGGGCGCCGAACCTGCCTTACAAAACAAAGACCGAGGCGCTGATCCTCGCCTCCATAATCGAGAAGGAAACTTCGCTCGAATCCGAACGGCGCCGGGTGGCGGCCGTTTTCGTCAACCGGCTGAGGCGCGGCATGCGGCTGCAGTCCGACCCAACCGTAATCTACGGCATCACGGGCGGTTCCGGGCCGCTGGGACGGCAATTGCTGAGCAAGGACCTTGCCAGGCCGGGACCCTACAACACCTACCTGATCGACCGCCTGCCGCCGGGTCCGATCGCCAACCCGGGCCGTGCCTCGATCGCCGCCGCGCTCGATCCCTTGCCCAGCAACGAGCTGTATTTCGTCGCCGACGGCAACGGCGGTCACGTTTTCGCGGCGACCGTCGAGCAGCACAACAAGAACGTCGCCAAGTGGCGGAAGATCAGGCGGCAGCGGCGGAAGAAATGACCGCGATTCCGCTGCGGCTTACTCCTTCTTCGGCAAGCGCCGGACGAACAGGTCGGTGAGGCGCGGCGGCAGGGACGCGATCAGCCAGACAATGAAATACATCGGCAACGGAAACGCGATGCGGCCGCGATTTCGGGCCAGGCCGCGCTGAATGACGCGCGCCGCGCGCTCGGATTCCATCAGGAACGGCATGGGAAACTTGTTGCGCGCGGTCATGCGGCTTTTTACGAAGCCCGGGCAAATCACCGAGACCTCGATACCGGCGCCGGCCAGGTCGCCGCGCAGCGCCTCGCCATACACCTTGACCGCCGCCTTGCTGGCGCCGTAGGCCGGCGCGCCCGAAAAGCCGCGAAAGCCAGCCAGCGAGCTCATGATCGCGATCTGCCCGCGCCGCCGCGTCCGCATGTGTTCGATCGCCGGCAGGATCGTATTGAACACGCCATCGACATTGATCGCGAAAACCTTGCGCACCTGCGCCGCCGGCTCGCCGCCTCGGCCGGTGCCGGCGCCGATGCCGGCATTTGCGATGACGAGATCGAGCGGGTGCGCGCCGTCGACGCGACCGACCCAGCGCTCCATCGAAGCGGCGTCGCCGACGTCGACGTTTTCGGTCTCGACCTCGGCGCCCTTTTCGCGGCAGGCGCGGCCGACGGAAGCGAGGCGTTCCTCGTTTCGGCCCGAGAGCGCCAGGAATACCCCAGGCGCGGCGTAGGCGAGGGCGAGAGCTTCGCCGAGGCCGCTCGAGCCGCCGGTGATCAGAATCGCGCGCGGATCGCGCATGGTGGAATTTCTCCCGCCTTGTTGGCTTGGCGCGCCAAGTATATAGAATGGCTCCACCGCGCGTCGAACCCGCCGCGCGCGAACAACGTAAACGAGGGTGCGTTGCCGATTGCCAGCATGACCGGGTTCGCCCGCGCCGAGGGCGGCGAGGGCGCCTACGAGTGGGCCTGGGAGGTCAAGAGCGTCAACAGCCGCGGCCTCGACACGCGATTCCGGCTGCCGCCGGGTCACGACGCGCTCGATTCCGTGATTCGCGAATCCGTCGGACGCCGTTTCAAGCGCGGCGCGGTGTCGGTGTCCCTGGCCCTCACGCGGGCCGAGGCGGCGACGGCTCTTCGCATCAACCGCGATCTCCTGGACGAGATTACGGCGTTGCACAAGGATCTCGCGGGACTGGTCGATGCGACACCGCCCCGGCTTGAAGGCCTGCTCGCGGTGCGCGGCGTGATCGAGACCATCGAGGACGAGGAAGCCGAAGAGGCGCGTTCGCGCCGGATCGAAGCCATGACCGGGTCGCTCCAAGAAGCGCTGGCGGCGCTTGCCGACATGCGGGCGGCCGAGGGTGCGCGCCTCGCCGACGTGCTGACGGGGCACCTCGACGAGATCGCGCGGCTTGCCGGCGAGGCCGACGCCAGCGCGGAGCTGCAACCCGAAGCCCGCAAGGCTCGGCTCAGGGAACAGGTGGCGGCGCTCCTGGAGGCGGAGCCGGCGCTGCCCGAGGACCGGCTCGCGCAGGAGGCCGCGATCATCGCCGCCAAGTCCGACGTGCGGGAGGAACTTGACCGTCTAGAGGCGCATGTTGCCGCGACCCGCGAATTGATCAATGGCGACGGCGCGGTCGGCCGCAAGCTGGATTTTCTTTGCCAGGAGTTGAACCGCGAGGCCAATACTCTGTGCTCGAAATCCTCGGACGTCGAGTTGACCCGCATCGGCCTCGGGCTCAAGGCCGCCATCGAGCAGTTGCGCGAGCAGGTCCAGAATATCGAATGAGTCGCCCCGCATGTCGTCGACCGAGATTCTCCGCCGCGGCCTGATGCTTGTCCTGTCCTCGCCCTCGGGGGCGGGAAAAACGACCATCTCGCGCGCGCTTCTGGAACGCGACGATAATCTCTCATTGTCGGTTTCGGTGACTACTCGGCCGCCGCGGCACGGCGAGGAGGACGGCGTCGATTATTGCTTCGTCGACGAAAAGGCGTTCCACGCCATGATCGACGGGAACCAATTGTTGGAGAGCGCGCACGTCTTCGGCCACCATTACGGTACGCCCAAGGGTCCGGTGGACGAAGCGCTCGCCGAAGGGCGGGACGTGCTGTTCGATATCGATTGGCAGGGGACCCAGCAGCTGAAAGCCGGGGCGCGCGACGATCTGGCCAGTGTGTTCGTGCTGCCGCCGTCGATGGCCGAGTTGGCGCAACGGCTCGAATCGCGGGCGCAGGACAGCGCCGAAGTGGTGGCCGACCGCATGGCCAAGGCGGCCGACGAGATGAGCCACTGGCCCGAATACGACTACATCATCGTCAACCGCGACATCGAGGAAAGCGTGATCCAGGCGCAGGCGATCCTGGCCGCAGAGCGATTGAAACGCGAGCGCCAAACCGGGTTGGCCGAACTCGTCAACCGGTTGCGCGAGACTTAGCGCATCGCGACGAGCGCGCGGGCCAGCCCGCAGAACTCGGCGATGCTCAGCTCCTCGGCACGGGCGGTGGGCGGCACGCCGGCGGCGGTCAGGAGTGCCGGCACCTCCACGTTCAGGCTCTTGAGGCTGGTGCGCAGCATTTTTCGGCGTTGGCCGAAGGCGGCGGCGGTCACCCGGGCGAGCGCGTCCGGGTCGGCCTCGGCCAGCGGCGTGGCGTAGGGCGTCAGATTGACCACGGTCGATGTCACCTTGGGCGGCGGCGTAAAGGCCTGCGGCGGCACATCGAATTCGCGGTCCACCCGGCAGCGCCATTGGGCGGCCACCGACAGCCGGCCATAGGATTTGCTGCGCGGCGCGGCGCTGAGCCGGTCGGCCACTTCCTTCTGGAACATGAGCGTGAACCCGGCGAAGAGCGCGGCCCGGTCGAGCCAGTTCAGGAGCAACGGCACGGCGATGTTGTAGGGCAGGTTGGCGACGACGCGGCACGGCCCGCCCCCGGATTCGCGGCACAGCGCCACGATGTCGGTCTCGAGCGCGTCGCCCTGCACGACCCGCAATCGCCCGCCGCATACCGCCGCCAATTCGCCGAGCGCCGCTACGCATCGGGGGTCCTGTTCGATCGCGATGACCCGGGCGGCGTCCTCGCCGATCAGTGCCCGGGTCAGCCCGCCGGGGCCGGGCCCGATTTCGATCACGGTGATGCCGGAGAGCGGCCCGGCGGCCCGGGCGATGCGCGAGGTCAGATTGAGGTCGAGCAGAAAGTGCTGGCCCAGGCGGCGGCGCGCGGCGAGTTCATGACGGGCGATGACATTCCTGAGCGGGGGCAGCGCCGAGAGGTCGGGAACGGGCGGACCGCGCCTCACGCCACCCGGTCCGGGGCCGCCCGGTCCGAGGCGAGCGCGGCGCGCCGGCGCGCGGCGATGTCGGCGGCGGCGGCCAGCGCGGCTACTAGGCTCGACGGATCGGCGCGGCCCTGGCCGGCGATATCGAGCGCGGTACCGTGGTCCGGCGAGGTGCGCACGAAAGGCAGTCCAAGCGTGATGTTGATGCCGCCCGCGAAATCGATCGTCTTGAGCGGAATCAATGCCTGATCGTGATACATGCACAGGACGGCGTCGTACCCCGCGCGCGCCTTTTCGTGGAACAGTGAATCAGCCGGCGCCGGGCCGCTTGCGTCGATTCCCCGAGCGACAAGTTCGGCCACCGCCGGGCCGATGATGTCGCGTTCCTCGCGGCCGATAGCGCCGTTTTCTCCAGCGTGCGGGTTGAGCGCCGCCACCGCCAGTCTGGGCCGGACGACGCCGAAATCGGTGACCAGCGCGGCCGCGGCGATGCGCCCATGCTCGACGATGATCTCACGGCTGAGCGCCGCCACCGCCTCGGCCAGCGGCAGATGGGTGGTCACCGGCACCGCGCGCAGACCCGGACAGGCCAGCATCATCACCGCTCGGCTTCCCGGCCCCGCCAGCGCGCCAAGATATTCGGTGTGGCCGCGGTGGACGAAGCCGGCCTCGTAAAGCGGCCGCTTCTGAATCGGATTCGTGACCAATGCGGCGGCGCGGCCGCTGAGCGCCAGATCGACAGCCATGTCGATCGAACGCAGGACGGCGGCCGCGGACGCGGGATCCGGCACGCCGGGCGTTATCTCGGCGTCGAGCGGGGACCGCAGGACCGGCAAGGCGTCGGAAAACGCATCCAGCGTCTCGCTCGGATCATCGATGACGCGGATGGGAACGTCGAATCCCAATGCGTCGGCGCACCGCCCTAGATTTGCCGGGTCGTCGATTGTAAAGAAGGGTGGCGTGACCGCGGTTCGGCCCTTCCAGGCCTTCAGCGTGATCTCGCTTCCGATCCCGGCCGGCTCGCCCATGGTGACGGCAAGCGGCGGGACAGGGCATGTGGTCATACGCGGACGTCCAAAAAGGCTGCTCGCCGCAGGTCGCGCAAATAGCGCCGGGTTCGAAGATTCAGGCGCTGCATCGCGATGCGTGACCGAATTTCCTCCGGCTTCGGAAGATTGGACGCGTCGTCGCGCTTGCAAACCATGATGACGGCGATGCCGTTCTTGAGATCGACCGGCGCGCTGGCCTTGCCGATTTCCAGCGAAACCGCGAGCGGGCGCAGAGCTCCCGCCAAGTCACCGACCTTGACGCCATCGAGAACGGCGGTATTGCCGGCGCCGATTTCCGTACCGAGTTTGTTCATGTCTTCGCAGCCGGCCGCGGTTTCGCTCACTGTCCTTGCCAACTCTTTCTGGCTGGCGATATCCGCCGCCTTGGCTTCGGCGGGATACCGCAAAAGGACCTGCGCGATTGAAACGGTGATGTCCTCGGGTTTGGGCGCTTCGATGACTTCAACGTCGCGGAGCGCCAAAATGTGATAGCCAGTCAGCGTGCGCAGGGGGCCGAGAATTTGGCCCGGCCTCATTGAGCCGAGCGCCGCGCCCAGTTCGGGTTCCGAATCACCCTTCTGTATCCAGCCCGCGTCGCCGCCGACCGCGGCCGTCGCGGCGTGCGAAAATTGTTTTGCCAGATTACCAAAATTCGCGCCCTCGCCAATCTGCTGCACGAGCCGCTCTGCCAGTTGACGTACCGATTCCTCCTCTTCGGGCGAATTGACGGAGAGGAAGATTTCCGACACCAGGTAACGCGGCTGTCCGAGATTGGCGCGCATCCGCTCCAACGCCTCTTGGATTTCTTCCGGGCTAATTCGAATTGTCGGAGTAATCCGTTGCCGGACGACTTTGTTCCAAGCAATCGAGGCCCTGATTTGCTGGACCAGCGTTCCAAGGCTGATGCCATTTTGTAACAGAGTGGACTCAAGCCGACCTTCCGGAATATTGTTCTGCTTCTCGAGATTGGCCAGCGACTGCTGTACCTCTTGTTCCTCGACCGTGAAACCGAGGCGCTTGGCCTCCTGCTGTTTTAGCTTTTCGTCGATCAACGTACGCAGGATTTCGGGCGCCAGCCGCCGGCGGACGTCTTTCGAATCCGGCAGTTTTGACAACATCGTAACCATGCGCAGGCGTGCCAGGAAATCGTGCATGGAGATAACGTCGTCGTTAACCACGGCGGCTATGCGCACGATATCCATGGTCTGAGCCGGGGCCGGCGCTCCCGACCCTAAGACCAGAAAGGTCGCCAGACAAAGCCTTTGAATGCCTGTTCTCATACCTAACTTGAAAGTTGAAGACCCAGTCGTAAGGTCCCGCTATCTAGCCATTATACCGCCAAGATTTTTCGGACGCAATCCGCCGGTCCCGAGCTAATTCAGGCTGCTGGTGAACTCTCCCAGGTGCTTGAAGATGAGTTGCACCAGGAAGCGGTTGCTCGCCTTGACGTCCCGGTCGTGGGTAAAGCTGCGCGAAAAATCCATCCTGAAGGTGAAGCAGTCGCACACATACGCGATACCGATGCCATTCGACAATACGCCCCCCGATTCGCTCAGGTCGTGGCGCGTCCGGCCGGAAATCGACCACCGATTGGTAATCTTGGCGGTCACCGAGGCGGTGATTTCTTCGCGGTCTCCGAATTCGGCGCTGGCGCCAGTATTGGCGAAAAACAGGTAATCGATCGCGAATCTGAGCGCCGGCGGGCCAAAGAGGCTCGTAACTTCGTGCCGCCTTATCTCGAAATCCCGCGGCTCCATTCGGAACCGGTATGTGAGATTCAGGTACTTGGCGGGCTCGACATTGACGCGGCCAACGAAATCGGACAAGCGGCCGTCGAGACCCGAGCCCGATTCAAAGGTATCGTCCGTGGTCAGCAGGCGCAGCGTTTGCCCCACGAAGGCCGACGTTTTGCCTCCCTTGTCGCCATAGAAGCCGGTCCCCACGCCGTAAACCAGCCACTGGCCGCCGCTGACCTTGTCCAGACCCGGAAAACGGTTCGCCAGGAACAGGTTGGTATCGTCGAATTCGAAGTCCAGGCTGTCCTCGTTCGGAATGATATCCGGGTTGTTGGCGTTGGGTGCGAGGATAATAGCGATCCGCGGTTCGACTAATTGGCGCACATTGCCGACCTCTCGGACCAGCGGGTAGCGCCAATCGACCATCGCGTGAGGAAAAATTCTGCCGGTAACGCCAGAGAATTTGGGTCCGCCGACCACACTGGGATCCTTGAGCGCCGCGCTAACCGAGTATGCGTTTGCCTGCGCGCCGGCCGTGAATGTATAGAGGCCTCCAATGGGACCGAGAAGCGGAAGTTCCCACCCGCCCTTGACGGAAAGCCGCCGGCTGTCGGTACCCTCGGTTCGTGTCAACGCCATGACGTTGGTGTCCAGGCTCCAGCGCCCCCAGCCCTTGATCGGCTCGCCGACCACGTTGTAGTCGACGAACGGAAAGACGATCGGAGTCTGCCCGTAATCATCATCGATTCGCAGGCCCTGGAAATGATAGCCGCGCGCCGAAGCGTAATTTCGGCCGCGAAACCCTTCGACATAGGCCGTGCTGGTGACGACATCGCGGGAACTAATGCTGTAACGCCGCATATAGGTGTCGTCGGTCGTCCACCCCGCGTCGACGCCCCAGCGCCACGTCTGATCGATATCGAACAATCCCTTGCCGAAGATGTGACCGCGGTTCTGCTCGCCGTCCAGGCGGTTGCCGTTCCCGTCCCGCCGCTTGACCCTGGTGAAACTGCCGTCGATCTGAAAAGCGCCATCTTCGATCCGCTGATTGTATTCGACCGCCAGCGCGGCCCTTTCCTTGGTGGTAACAATCGGCGTCAAGGTAACGTCCTTGTCCGGCCCCAACTCGATAAAATAGGGCGTCCTTAGGATGAAACCCAGCTGCGAGTCGTTGCCATATGTCGGCGTGAGAAAGCCCGTTCGCCGCTTAACGCTCGGATCGGGATGTGTCAGGTAGGGCGTATAGGCGACTGGCACACCAAACATTTCCAAGCTGGCGTCGAAATATTCGATGTCATGGGATTCCTGATCGTGCACCACCTTGCGCGCCTTGAGTTGCCAAAGCGGCGCCGCGTCGGCATCGTCGTCCTCGCATTTCTTGCAGGGCGAAAACACCACGCGGTTCATTTCTGTTCGCACACCGCCGCTGCGCTTCGCGTCGTTCGCGGCGATCCGCGTTTCGTCCGGGAACAGCAGGCGGAAATTGGTGATAACGCCGTCCTTCAGATCGTCCGTGATTTCAACGCGGTCGGCGAAAATAACCTCGCCCGTGGGTTCGGTCAGGCTGACGTTTCCGGACGCGATGACGATTCTGGTTTTTTGGTTGTAGGTCAGCTCGTCGGCGAGCAACACCCGGTCTTCCCGAGAGACTTCCACGTGCCCGCGGGCGGTGACGACGCCGCGGACTCGGTCGTAGCCGACTTCGTCCGCGGTAATCAGGACTGGGATATCGGGCGCCGAGACGCGCTCCGCCAAAGCCGGACGGCCGGCAAGCAGGAAAAGGGCGCACAACCCTATGCAAAAACCCCTCAACATGGCTCGGCTATCCGTCCTCGAGGTGAAGCAGCGTCGACAAGCCGAGGAGCGTCGTGATGCCGGCGGGCGCCCATGCCGCGAGGGTCGCGGGGATGGCGCCTTTCGACGCCACCGCGAGAACCACGTGAGACGCGAAGTAAACGATGAAACCTGTTGCCACGCCGCCGATGACGGCGATGAAGACACCCGAGCGCCGGTTGTGGCGCAGCGAAAACGCACCGGCGATAAGGATCATTGCGCACAAAAGCAGCGGCTCGGCAAGCAGCGAGTTCCAGTGCAGCCGGTGAGGCAGCGCCGAGAACCCCGCCGATTCGAGGGTCTCTATGAAGCGCGGCAAATCCCAAAACGATATGGTCTCGGGCGAAGCGAAACTTTGCAGAATTTTGGTCGGCGTCAAATCCGTCTGGAGCCGGTAGGTCGCGTGGACCCGGGGCAGGGGATCATCCCCCGGCGTCGTGACGCGCGCGTCGGTCAGCACCCAGTAGCCGTCTTCCAGGCGGGCCGCGGCGGCGTCGATCCGCTGGACGAAGTGGTCGGCGCCCTCGTAGATCAGGACGAGCACCTCCTTGAGCTCCATATTGGCCGAAACCGCCTGCTGGGCGTGGATCACGGATTGCCCTTTTTCGTCGGCCTGGCGCAACCATACCCCCGATCTGGAGACCGCGAGCAGGCTGGAGCGACCCGAAAGGTACTTGTGCTCCAGTTGCTCGTAACGCGAAAGCATCAGCGACGCGGCGGGATTAATCGCGCCGATCTTGATGATTCCGATGAGCACCGCGATCGCAAGGGCCGGCAGCGTAAACTGCCAGACCGATACGCCCGAGGCGCGAACGGCAACCAGTTCATGGCTGCGGTTCAGCTTCCAAAACGCAAGCATGCCGCCGAACAACATGGCGAAGGGAACAGCCTCCTGGGCGAGGAACGGCATCTTCAGGAGCGCCATGTTCAGCACCACGGTAAACGTCGCCGCGGGCTTGCCCGACGCCCTGGTCATCAGCTCCAAGAGGCTGACCAGCAGGATAACTACGACGAATCCACCGAAAACCACGCCCAACCACAGTAGGAAGTGGCGGCCGATGTAGAACGACAGCGTGCTCGACAGCCTCAGCTTCATCGCGACCACCCCGCCATCAGGCCGATCCCATTGGCGCTTCGGCGACAAACCGGCGGACCCGCTTGCGCCGCGACCGGGTCAAAATCCAAATGCAAGCAATTATCGGGACCACCACGTTCAGGTACATCAATGGTATGACGGCCGGAATTTTGGCGGCTAGGTTGAGCAGCCCGATCGCCGCCGCCTGGACCGGAAAAACAATCCCAACGGTCAACAGAATGCGCCGTGTCTGTCCTCGCCTGTCGAATTCGCCGACAAGCAAGCAAGTCAGCCCGATCAAGGCGAACACCAAGGAGTAAAAAGGCACCAACAGGCGATTGTGCCCTTCGGCGATCAACTTCTTGCGGTAATAGCGCTCGCCAGCGGAATCGCCCGGGTCGAGAAGCTCACCGACAAAACGTTCGTTGGGCTGGCGCCATCGGGGGCCCTTCGATTTCGACAGCCAATCGACGGTGAAGCTCCAGCGCTCGAAAGTCAGGAATCGTATGCGTCCGGTTGCGCGGTCAAGTTCCTGCCGGTTGCCGTTGAACATGACAATACGCGGATCGGTCTCGCTGCCGATCATCACGCCGCGTTCGGCCATCATCGTCACGGGCTTCTCCGGCTGCCGGTTGTCCTGAACCAGAATGCCCAGGAGCTCGTTCTTCTCGTGTCGCTCGCGGATGTAAATCGTGAGTTGGCTGGTCACTGAGTTGAATGTGCCTTCCTGCAGCAGCAGGACCGCATATTCGTTGCGCATGGCGAACTCGGTCACTTTGAACTGACGAAACGAAATCGGCATGAGATAGAGACTGATCGCGAACGAGATCATGGTGACTACAAGCGCCAGGGTGAGGCCAGGCCAAGCCAACGCCAACTCGCTGGCGCCGCTCGCGCGCATGACCACGATTTCGCGGTCGTTGATCAGCTTGTTGTAGGTGAACAAAATCGCAAAAAACAAAGCAATCGGCAGGATTATCAGAAGAAACGTCGGTAACAGAAGAACCGTGAACTTCAGAAAGCCGAGGAGCGAGAGGCCCTGGTTGATAATCAGCTTTATGAAGCGGAGCGATTGGGTCAGCCAGATCGCGCAAGTAAGCGCTGCAGTAATAAAAATTACCGCAACGGCCTGCTGCCGCAAGAGATAGAAGTAAATCGTTCGCATACCGAATTTATAGCCCTTGGCGCCGGCTCATTCAAAGAACGAATTATTTTGTTGCGCTGTCGAGAACGCAAGCGGCGTCAACATATTTGTTTCGCCTTGAGTGCGCCCGGCAAGGCGACTATCCTGCGCCGCGACCCGAAACGGCCCGGCAGTGGCCGGGCGATGTCGCGCGGCGGAGATCGGCGGCATGTCGGAAGAAGAATTCTTGGCCATCCTGAACTCGGTTCGCAACGTCGGCGATCATTTGGCGCTCGACCTGCCGGTCGCCGAAACGACCCTCGATTCGTTGGATCTCGCCACGCTGCGCTCCTCTCTCGAGGTTCGTTTGGGGGCGCCGATAAACGACCATGTTTGGACCGGCGCGGCAACGCTGAGAGAGTTGCTCGATGTGCTGCCATGAGTGTCACGGTCAACATGCCGCAGATGGCCGCCAACGGCCTGTCGGAAAACTGGCTCTTCAAATATTGCGGAAACCTGCATTGGCAGGAGCTTTGCCGCGGCCTTTCGATTCGTTCGGCCGACTTGCGCGACGATTCGGGCGCCCGGCTGTATCCGACGTTCGTCGCGATTTTTGCCCGCTATGACGCGCCGCTGGCGAGCGTCAGGGAGAACGACCGACTTGAAACCGCCACCGAGCTGTCGTATTTCGGCCGGTCGTTCTTTCACAGCCTGGTCACGCTTAGGCGCCAAGACGTGGCGTTCAAGCTGGAAATGCTGACGACCTTCGTGACGCGCGAGCAGGAAGGGCGGAACGATCTGCGCAAGAGCACCCCGAGCTCCGACCTGTCCTACGCGGTGGCCGCGTTGACCGAGGCGCCCGAAATACTCAATACGTCGCAAGGGATGCGCCGCGGGGAAATTGCCAACTATGGCTTCGATGGATTCGAGATCGACATGTCGGCGTCCTCGCTCGACCTGGCTCGCGATTACGAACCCAGTCCGTATTCCGATTTCAATGGCGCCAACCTGCTGTATTTCGCATCGTACCCGACGATCTGCGACACCTTGGAGCGGCACATGATCATGGCCGATTCGCCCTCCGACGGCGCCACCGACTGGGCAATGGCGACATCCACGGTCGCGCGCGACGTGTTCTATTACGGTAATCTGGATCTCGGGGCATCGTTGCGCGCCCGGTTGAAGACGCATATACGGCGGCCCGACAAAGCGGTCACGCATAGCGCCCTGCTGCGCGCATCCGACGATTTGCCGATCGCCGATATATTCACTTCGCGGCGGCTGGTGGCGTAGTACAAGCCCCGCGCGCCTCGCGGTCTAGCGCCTTGTGGCGGATCATTCCACTGACTAGACTGCCGTTTCGGTTCTCCGGTTCACAGGCCCGTGGCGGATGCCCAGGCTGTGCCCTGAGCAGGGGCGTCCGGGCTGGCACGATTCCTCGCGATGCTATTTCACTCGCAGATCTTTTTGCTGGTGTTCCTGCCCTCGGCACTGGCCGGTTACTATGCGCTGGCCCATCGCCGGCACCCGCGCATGTGGCTGGTTTTGACGGCTTCGCTGGTGTTTTACGGCTATTGGGACGTCCGTCTGGTGCCGCTGCTGGCGGTGTCGATCTGCGTCAACTGGCTGTTTGCCCGGGCGCTGGGGCGGCGGTCCACGAAGCTCCTGATCGTCGGCGGCGTGGCGCTCAATCTGGGTGTTCTGGGCGTTTTCAAATATGCCGACTTCTTCGCCGACACGCTGGCGCAATTGACCGGCGCCAGCCATACGCCGTGGTCGATCGTGCTGCCGCTGGGGATCAGCTTTTTCACGTTCCAGCAAATCTCGTACCTGGTGGATTTGGGGCGCGGCCGGGCGCCGCCCTACCGCTTCGATGAATACGCCTTGTACGTGGCGTTCTTCCCGCAGCTCATCGCCGGCCCCATCGTCCGGCACAACGAACTGATACATCAGTTCGCCCTGGCGCCAATGCGGGACGGAATGCACGAGCGGTTGTCGCGCGGCATGCTGCTGTTGGCCATCGGGATCGCGAAGAAGGTCCTGATCGCCGACGAGCTGGCGCGCATCGCCAATCCGCTTTTCGCGCTGGCCGCGGGCGGCGGCTCGCTCGGGTTCGCCCAGGCCTGGTCGGCGGCGCTGGCGTTCACCTTCCAGATCTACTTCGATTTCTCGAGTTACTCCGACATGGCCATCGGGCTCGGCCTGATGTTCGGATTCAGCTTGCCGCCGAACTTCGACGCGCCGCTCAAGGCCACTTCCATCCGCGAGTTCTGGCGGCGCTGGCACATGACGCTGACGCGATTTCTCACCGATTACGTCTACGTGCCGATCGGCATGCGGCTGCCGTTCGGCGCCCGCCGGGACGGTTTTGTGCGCGAGGCGGTCGCCGCGCTGGCGACCATGCTGCTGTGCGGCCTGTGGCACGGCGCCGCCTGGACCTTCGCGGCGTGGGGCGGCGCCCACGGGATCGCGCTGGTCGTCAACCAGTCCTGGCGCCGCGCCAGGCTGCCCATGCCGGTTTCGGTCGGCTGGCTTCTGACCTTCCTGTTCTTTGCCGCGAGCATGGTCTTGTTCCGCGCGGCGGATTTTTCAGTGGCCGCCGGCATGCTGGCCGCCATGGGCGGGTTGGACGGCTGGTCGATGACGGTGCCCGGTGTCAAGGACAGGCTGTTCGCGGTACTGGCGATGGCGGCGCTGCTATCGTTTCTGGCGCCGACCAGCCAACGCCTCGCTCTCGAAATGCTGCCACCGAACCGCTGGATCGCGCTCTTGGCGGGGGGCGCGCTGGTTTATCTGACCCTGCTTGTGGGCACGGTCAGAGAGGCGGAATTCATCTATTTCCAGTTCTGACGGGGTTGAAACGTGACTGACTGGCGTACATTCTGGAGGCATTTGCTGGCCATGGCGCTGGGCGCATTGGCGCTGCTCTATGCCGCGCTGGTCGTCGTCGATCCATACGACACGCTGTTCCTCTCGCCGCCGTTCGAGCGGGCACCAGTGGTCAGCAACCAGCGATTCTCGTTTCCGGCCCTGGCCCGCAAGACGAAGTTCAACAGCGCCATCTTCGGCACATCGACTGCCCGTCTCCTCAGGCCCGGGCAGTTCAACGACCTGCTTGGCGCTTCATTCGTCAACCTTTCGATGAACAGCGGCACCGCCTACGAGCAATCGCGGATATTAGCGCTGTTCGCCCGCCACCACCCCCGCGCCCGCGCCGTCGTCTTCGCCATCGACTCGGTCTGGTGCAGCGTCGGCGAGAGCGACGCCAAATTCACCTTTCGGCCGTTTCCACCCTGGCTCTACGACGAAGACAAATGGAACGATTTCTTGCATCTCCTCGACCTGAAAACCTTGGAGCAGACAGGCCTGCAATTCGCCTATCTCTCGGGCATCCACTCGACGCCCCGTCGTGGTCTGGATGGCTATACGAATTTTCTCCCGCCGCCGAATGAATACGATCTCGACCGCGCCCGCACGCATATCTACGGCGGCCCGGAGCCGCGGTCCAAGCCGCCCGTCGTTCCGCCCGAAACGCCGACCGCCGCGGAACGCGCCACCTGGAACTTTCCCACGCACGAACTGTTCGCCGGGATGCTCGCGAAGCTTCCGGCGGAGACGCTCAAGGTCGTGTTCTTCGTGCCTTATCACACCTATCTCCAGCCCGCCCCGGGGAGCCGGAATGCGGCGCGTTGGCGGGAATGCAAGCGGCGCTTCGCCCGCATGGCGGCGGCCGGACCCGCCGCCAATATTCACCTCCTCGACTTTATGATTTTGTCCGATATCACCGAACGCGACGATAACTACTGGGACAAACAGCATTATTCCCTGGCGGTCGCCGAGCGCCTCGGCGAGTTGATCGCCGCCGGCGTGCGCGATAGGCGCGGCCAGGCCCGCCTGTTCGATTACCTGCGTCCGGCCGACTTCGAGTGAGCGGGCGCGATTCCTGGATTCGGGCGCGAGCATGTTGCGCCGACCGCCCGCGTGCCGTAATGCTTTGACGGATTTCCATGCTGATCCAGTGCCGTCGCGTGCCGGCCGCCGCCGCTTGGGCGGCTCCCCAGCGAAACGAGGAACCGAATGAGAATTACATTTGCAAAGCCCGCGTTGCCGAAAACCGGCGCACTGGTTGTCGGTGTACTGGACAATCGCAAACTTACGCCGACAGCGGCACGGATCGACAAGAGTATGCGCGGCGCGCTCAAGCGCGCGATGATGGCAAGCCGCTTCAAGGGCGGCGCGCGGGAGGTGCTCGACATTCTTGCGCCGTCCGGTGTCGCCGCCGATCGTGTGGTGCTCGTGGGCTTGGGCAAGGCAAAAAATCTCGACGCGCTCGCCTGGCAGGCCGCCGGCGGCACGGTGTTGGCGCGGCTGAACACGACCGGGCAGAAATCGGCTTCAGTCGCCATCGACGCGGTCGAGGGCGCGCCGCTTCAGCCCGGCGGCATGGCCGCGAATTTCGCCTATGGCGCGCGCCTCCGCTCGTACCGGTTCGACAAGTATCGGACCAAGGAAAAGCCCGAAAAGCGCCCGAGCCTCAAAAGCGTGACGATCATGGTAAACGCTGTCGGCACCGCGCGGCGGGAGTTCGGCCCGCTTGCGAAGGTCGCCGACGGCGTGTTCTTCACCCGTGACCTGGTTTCCGAACCGGCCAACGTAATCTATCCGGTGAGCCTGGCGAAAGAGGCGAAATCGCTCGAGAAGCTGGGCGTCAAGGTCGAGGTGCTCGACGAGAAGGCGATGATGCGCCTTGGCATGGGCGCGTTGCTGGGCGTGGGCATGGGCAGCGCCAAGGCGCCGCGCCTGGTCGTCATGCAATGGCGGGGCGCGGGGCGCGGCACCGGCAAGGCCAAACAACCGATCGCCTTTGTCGGCAAGGGCGTGACCTTCGACACCGGCGGTATTTCCATCAAGCCGTCGGCCGGCATGGAAGATATGAAATGGGACATGGGCGGCGCCGGCGTGGTCATCGGCCTGATGAAGGCCCTGGCCGGACGCAAGGCCAAGGTCAACGTCGTCGGCGTCGTCGGGCTGGTCGAGAACATGCCGTCGGCGACGGCGCAACGGCCGGGCGATATCGTCACCTCGATGTCCGGCCAGACGATCGAGGTCCTCAACACCGACGCCGAGGGGCGGCTCGTGCTCGCCGACGCGCTGTGGTACTGCCAGGATCGTTTCAAGCCCCGGTTCATGGTCGATCTGGCGACGCTTACCGGCGCCATCATCGTCAGCCTGGGCAGCGCCCATGCCGGTGTGTTTTCGAACAACGACCAACTTGCGGAGCGACTGACCGCGGCGGGCAAGGATGTCGGCGAATTGCTATGGCGGCTGCCGCTCTCCGAGGCCTATGACAAGCTGATCAATTCCGGCGCCGCCGACATGAAGAACATCGGCAACCGGGGCGCCGGCAGTATCACGGCGGCGCAATTCCTGCAGCGCTTCGTCAACAAGGTGCCGTGGGCGCATCTCGACATTGCCGGCGTGACTTGGTCCAAGGAGGGCAAGCCCACCGTGCCCAAGGGCGGCACGGCCTTCGGCGTGCGTTTGCTCGACCGGCTGGTGGCCAATCATTACGAAGTCAAATAGAGCGGGGCGGGGCCGAGAGCGGTGACCGACGTGGGCTTTTACCACCTGGAGCGCAGTCCGCTGGAACGGGCCTTGCCGAAGCTCCTCGAAAAGGTGCTGGACGCCGGCAAGCGGGCCGTCGTCATGGCGGGATCCGGGGAGCGAGTCGATGCTCTGAACGCCGTCTTGTGGACCTACGAGCAGGGCTCGTTCCTGCCGCACGGCAGCGCCGCCGATGGCGACGCGGCGGAACAGCCGATCTGGCTCACCGCGGCGGACGAAAATCCCAACGGCGCCGAAATCCTGGTGCTGACCGACGGTGCGGTATCGGACCGCGTGGGCGACTACGAGCGCTGCCTCGAGATGTTCGACGGCAAGGACGAGGCCGCCGTCGCGGCCGCGCGGGAACGCTGGGCCGCTTACCGCGAATCGGGGTACGACACCACCTATTGGCAGCAGACCGAGCGCGGCTGGGTGCAAAAGGCGCAATCCGAGACGAGCGGGGAAGGGGATTGAGACCCGCTTGCTGCGGTGCAGCAAACCCGCTATAAGGCCGCGCCCGACCTTCCTTCCGCAGTTGCCGGAGACCCGCCCGCAATGACCAGCGAACGCACTCTTTCGATCATCAAGCCCGACGCCACCCGCCGCAATCTCACCGGAAAGATAAACGCCAAGTTCGAGGAAGCGGGTCTGCGTATCGTCGCGCAAAAACGCATCCGGCTGACCCGCGAACGGGCGGAGCAATTTTACGCGGTCCACAAGGAACGGCCGTTTTATGCCGATTTATGCGCGTTCATGAGTTCCGGGCCGGTGGTGGTGCAGGTGCTCGAAGGAGAGGATGCGGTCCAGAAAAACCGCGAGGTGATGGGCGCGACCGATCCGGCGGAAGCCGAACCTGGCACCATCCGCAAGGATTTCGCCGAATCGATCGAGGCCAATTCGGTGCACGGCTCGGACGCGCCGGAGACGGCGGCGAGCGAAATCGCGTTCTTTTTCGAGGACAGCGAAATCGTCGGTTAGGGTCGAAGCCACCGGGCCCCACCGGGCCCGCTTCTA
>CBDVDY010000010.1:0-21613 GCA_965372875.1 uncultured Alphaproteobacteria bacterium
AACCACCGGACCCGCCGCGCCCATGCCCGCCTATCAGGAACTCGAGGCCCGCTTCAAGCGCATTTCCAATCTGCGCGACGCCACCGCCATGCTGCAATGGGACATGGCGACGCTGATGCCCGAGGGCGGGGCCGAGGCGCGGGCCGAACAACTGGCGACGCTTCGGGTGCTCTCGCACGAATTGCTGACCGACCCCGAGATCGGCGGCCTGCTAGACCGGGCTGGGGATTCGCATCATCTCGACGACTGGAAGCGCGCCAATCTGCGCGAGATGCGGCGCGAACACCGTCACGCCACTTCGGTGCCGGCGGATCTGGTCGAGGCCTTTTCGCGCGCCTGCTCGGCCTCCGAGATGGTCTGGCGCGAGGCCCGGCCCGCGGCCGACTTCGAAGCCGCGCGGCCGCATCTGCAAAAAGTGCTGGATTTGGTGCGCGAGATCGCCGGCGCCAAATCCGACGCCCTCGGCTGTGCGCCCTACGACGCGCTTCTGGATGAATACGAGCCGGGCGGACGGCGGGCGGACATCGACCCCTTGTTCGACGATCTTGCCGCCTTCCTGCCGGGATTCATCGGCGCGGCGCTCGAGCACCAGGCCAGCGCCCCTACGCCCACGCCGCCCGCCGGCCCGTTCCCGATCGAGGCGCAGCGCAAGCTCGGCGAGCGGCTGATGAGAATAGTGGGCTTTCGCTTCACCCACGGGCGGCTGGATACCAGCCTGCATCCGTTTTGCGGCGGCATCCCCGACGACGTGCGCATCACCACGCGCTACGACGAGGACGATTTCGCCAAGGCGCTGATGGGGGTACTGCACGAGACCGGCCATGCCCTCTACGAGCAGAACCTGCCGGCCGAGTGGCGCGGCCAACCCGTGGGCCAGGCGCGCGGCATGGCCCTGCACGAAAGCCAGTCGCTGCTCGTCGAGATGCAGGTATGCCGATCGCGCGAATTCATGGCCTACGCCGCGCCGCTGATGCGCGAGGCCTTCGCGGGCGAGGGAGCGGAATGGGAGGCCGATAACCTCTATCGGCTCAACACGCGGGTAGAGCGCGACTTTATCCGCGTCGACGCCGACGAGGTGACCTATCCGGCGCACGTGATCCTGCGCTACCGGCTGGAGACGGCGATGATCGCCGGCGATCTGGCGGTGGCCGATCTGCCCGGCGCCTGGGGCGACGGCATGATGGAGATGCTCGGCGTCGCGCCGCCGGACGACCGCCTGGGCTGCCTGCAGGACATCCACTGGTACGACGGCGCCTGGGGCTATTTTCCCACCTATACGCTGGGCGCGATGGCGGCGGCGCAGATCTTCGACGCCGCCAGGGGCGCGGTGCCGGAGGTGGTGCCGGGCATCGCGCGCGGCGATTTCGCGCCGCTGATGGACTGGTTGCGTGACCATATCCACGCCCGCGCATCGCTTCCGACAAACGGCGAGCTGGTCGCGGAGGCGACGGGAAAACCGCTCGATCCCGGCCTCTACAAACAACATTTGCAGACCCGGTATTTGTCGTAAACTGCGGCGTTCTAGGAGAGCCAGTGCGTTACATCAGCACGCGGGGCGCGGCCCCGGTCCTGCCGTTCGACGAGGTATTGCTTGCGGGCTTGGCGCGCGACGGCGGCCTCTATGTGCCCGAGGCCTGGCCCCGGCTCGGCGACGACGATACAAGCGCGCTCGCCCGCCTTTCCTACGCCGAGTTGGCCACGCGATTGATGCTGCCGTTCCTGGGCGGCACCATTGCCGAGGACGACTTCGCCACCATGGTCGCCGAGACCTATGCGGGCTTCGACCACGACGAGGTGGCGCCGCTCGTCCCGCTGGCCGAGGACGAATGGCTTCTGGAGCTGTTCCACGGGCCGACGCTGGCCTTCAAGGATTTCGCGTTGCAGCTTCTGGGCCGGCTGTTCGACCACGTGCTGACCAGGTGCGGCGAGCGCGTGACCGTCGTCGGCGCTACCTCGGGCGACACCGGCTCGGCGGCCATCGCCGCCTGCCGCGACCGCGCGGCGATCGACATTTTCATCCTGCATCCCAAGGGCCGCGTCTCCGAGGTGCAGCGCCGGCAGATGACCACGGTGGAGTCGCCCAACGTCCACAACATTGCCATCGCCGGCACCTTCGACGATTGCCAGGATCTGCTGAAGGCGCTGTTCAACGATGCGGCGTTCCGCGACGAGATGAATCTGTCGGCGGTCAATTCGATCAACTGGGCGCGGGTGATGGCGCAGATCGTCTATTATTACTTCGCGGCGCTCCGGCTCGGCGCGCCCGACCGAAGCGTCGTCTTCGCCGTGCCGACGGGAAATTTCGGCAATGTCTACGCGGGCTACGCGGCGCGGGCCATGGGGCTGCCGATCGAAAAGCTCGTGGTCGGCTCGAACCGCAACGATATCCTGACACGCTTTTTCGCCAGCGGCGAGATGACGCTGGGCACGGTCGAGCCGACGCTCAGCCCCAGCATGGATATCCAGATATCGAGCAACTTCGAGCGGCTGCTGTTCGATTTGTATGATCGCGACGGCGCCCGCCTCGCCGAGGCCATGGACAGGTTCCGCGAGACCGGCCGCCTGGCGGTCGGCGGGGACGAGCTGAAGGCGGCGCGCGACGTGTTCGCGGGCTATGCATTCAGCGACGACGATACGCTGGTCGCCATCCAGGCGATTTATGAGGCGCACAATATTTTGATCGATCCGCATACAGCGGTCGGCTTGATGGCCGGCCGCGCCGCGAGGCGCGCCGATGGGATGCCGCTGGTGATGCTGGCCACCGCGCACCCGGCCAAGTTCCCCGACGCGGTCGAACGCGCCACCGGATTGCGCCCGCGACTGCCGGCCCATCTGGCCGACCTTTTCGAACGGCCGGAAGGATGCCACATGCTGCCCAACGAAATCGGCGCGCTGCGCGATCACATCCGCGCCCGCGCGGGACGGGTCTCGGCATGAGCATCCAGGTCAGCACGCTGGCCAACGGCCTGCGCGTGGTCAGCGAGACCATGGAGCGGGTCGAGACCGTGTCCCTGGGCGTCTGGGTCGGCGTCGGCACCCGCGACGAGGCACCGGAGGTCAACGGCCTCGCCCATTTTCTCGAGCATATGGCGTTCAAGGGCACCAAGCGCCGCAGCGCCCGCGACGTCGCCGAGGAGATCGAGGCCGTGGGCGGGCATCTCAACGCCTACACCTCGCGCGAGAATACCGCCTTTTACGCCAAGGTGCTCAAGGAAGACGCGGCGCTGGCGGTCGACGTGCTCGCCGACATATTGCAGAACTCGACCTTCGAGGAGGACGAGCTGGCGCGTGAGCGCGACGTCGTGCTGCAGGAAATCGGCCAGGCCAACGACACGCCGGACGACATCATCTTCGACCATTTTCAGGAGACCGCCTTTCCGGCCCAGCCGATCGGCCGGCCGGTTCTGGGCTCGGCCGAAATCGTGCGCGGCCTGTCCCGGCCCATGCTGTTCGATTACGTGGCGGAGAAGTATCAGGCGCCGCGCATGGTGCTGTCCGCCGCCGGGCGCATCGAGCACGCGGCGCTGGTGGAGCTGGCCGAGGCGAATTTCGCCGGGCTGCCCGTGGGCGACGGGGCGGCGCCGGCGCCGGCCTCCTACCAGGGCGGTGACTACCGCGAGGCCAAGGATCTGGAACAGGTCCATCTGGTGCTCGGCTTTCCCGGACTGCCCTACGGCGACGACGATTATTACGCGCTCGGCGTTTATTCGACGCTGTTGGGCGGCGGCATGTCCTCGCGCCTGTTCCAGGAGGTGCGCGAGAAGCGCGGGCTGGTCTATTCGATCTATTCCTTTTCCTCGTCCTACCGCGACGGCGGCCTGTTCGGCATCTATGCCGGCACCGGCGAGACCGAGGTGGCCGAGCTGGTCCCCGTGGTCTGCGGCGAGATGCGCGCGGTCGCCGAGGCGGTCTCGGACGAAGAGGTGCGCCGGGCCCGGGCCCAGATGAAAGCCGGGCTCTTGATGTCGCTGGAAAGTACCGGCTCGCGCGCTGAACAGCTGGCCCAGCAGATGCTGATCTTCGGCCGCCCAATTCCGGCCGACGAAATCATCGCCCATGTCGACGCGGTCGACGCCGAGGCGGTGCAACGGGTGGGCGCAAACATCGCCGCCGGGTCGGTTACCTGCGCCGCGCTCGGGCCCATCGGCCGGCTCGACCCCTACGACAAGGTGATCGCGCGGCTGGGCTGAAACGCCCGCCTAATCCGCGCTCATGCGGGCGTACCACCAGGCGGCGGTCAGCCCCCAGACCGAATTCGCGACCAGGATCAGGAGCGGCATCATCTCGCCCCAGCCGAGCCCGAACAGGCCGGGCGACGCGAACGGCGCGCCGGCCGGCAACTGTATTCGCGGCAGGAAGATAAGCATCGTGGCGAGCGAGGCGAAAAACCCGAGCACCAGTCCGCGCAGCCACCACTTGCCCCTGAGCAGCGGCAGCACCAACACGAAGCCCCACAGGCCGCCCCACACGACCTGTTTGTATAGGAAGGCGGGCATTGACGGGCGCGGGCTATCGATGCCCAACAACGCGGTAATTCCCACCGCGGCGACGATGGCGACGAAAACCACGTTCGCCACCGCGCCGATCGCGCCGGCGGTGAAGGCGAGCGACATTTTTTGCCAGAAGCGCATGGACACACTCCGCGATAGATGAATAAGCCTTTGGAATGTTCTATCGCGCGCCGGCGGCGGCGGGCAAGTGCGTGTACCGGACGTTGCCGGGAGGAAATTCGGGGTGCGCGGTCAGGCGTGTCCGGAATCGCCCGAGAGCATGTTGAAATCGACGCCGATCTTGGAGATTGCCCGCTCCCATTTGCTGTCCAAATCGGCATCGAACAACAGCGTCTCGTCGGCCGGCCCGTTCAGCCAGCCGTTCGACTGAAATTCGTTTTCGAGCTGGCCCGGGCCCCAGCCGGAATAGCCGAGCGCCAACAGCGAATGCCGCGGCCCGTCGCCTTCGGCGATCGCCTTGAGGATATCGATCGAAGCCGTCAGCGCCACGTTGTCGTCGACCACCATGGTGCCCTCGCGCACGAAATCGGCCGAATGCAGCACGAAACCGCGGCCCGACTCCACGGGTCCGCCCGCGTGCACGCGGATCGACCGCTCCTGCCCGGTGGTCTCGACGCCGACCTGCTCCAAAAGCTCGGGAAACGAGATGGAATCGAACAGGCGGTTGACGACCAATCCCATGGCGCCCTCGGCCGAATGGGCGCAGAGATAAATCACCGTCCGCTGGAAACGCGGATCCGCCATGGTCGGCATGGCGATCAGCATCTGGGCGGTAAGAAATCCATCCGAGGGCAGTTTGTCGGACATGGTACGGTTCCACTACTCCCTAACAAATCAGATGGTGCCGTAGCCTCGGGGCCGCAACCGGCACACGGCAATTTTACTGTGTTTAGATGATCCCGCGACTATATTGCAAAATGCTGAACAGGAACGCCAGCCCGGCCGGACGTGAAAGCATGGAAAATCAGGGGCAAAATGTCGCATATCGTGCCCGAATGGCGGCAAAACCGCTGTTTTTGGCGGCTTTGGCCCTGTTTGCCGGCCTATTCACGCTCGTCCAGGCGGGCGAGGCGCGGGCCAGCGCTTCCGCCTGGGTCGAGACCGAGCAGACGCGCCTTAGGCTGGTCTCCGCCACCTCTGGCGTGGGTTTCGAGCGCACCCTGCGCCTTGGCCTCGAATTCCGCCTGAAACCCGGCTGGAAGGTCTACTGGCGCTCGCCGGGCGACGCCGGCTATCCCCCTTCCCTCGACTGGTCGGGATCGGAGAATCTGGCCGGGGCGGTCATGCTCTGGCCGGCGCCAGCGCGCTTCAGCGTCCTCGGCTTCAACACCTTGGGCTACGAGGACGAAGTGGTGTTTCCGCTCGACGTGACCCTGGCCGAGGCGGGCCGTCCGCTCAGGCTGCGCGCCACGGTCGACTACCTGACCTGCAGCGACATTTGCGTGCCTTATCAGGCATCCCTGGCTCTCGATCTCCCCGATGGCGGCGCGCAGACCACTGCGTTCACCCACCTCATCGGTAGATACGCGGCGCGGGTGCCGGGCGCCGGCACCGGGCGCGGGCTGGTGATCGAGAGGGTTGAGACGCGCGGCGACGGCGAGCGCCGTGTGCTGCGCGTGGTCGCGCGCTCGGACGCGCCGTTCGTGGCGCCGGACGTTTATGTCGAGGGCCCTAATCTCATCGAGTTCGGCGTGCCCAAGGCGGAAACATTGGCCGGCGGCCGCACGACGATCCTCGAGCTTTCGGCCCGCGCCCTCGACAAGACGGCGCCGGCGCTGGTGGGCTCGGCGCTGACGCTGACGCTGGTGGACGGGCCGCGCGCGCTCGAATCGACTTCCGTCGTGGTGGCGGCGCGCTCGGCACTCTCGGGCGGTTATCTCTCGATCCTGCTCTTGGCACTTCTCGGCGGATTGATCCTCAATCTCATGCCCTGCGTGCTGCCGGTGCTGTCGATAAAGCTGCTCCGCGTTGTCGGTCATGGCGGCGGCGAGGCGCGCACCGTGCGCCGCTCGTTCCTGGCCACGGCGGCTGGCATCCTGACGGCGTTCCTGGCGCTGGCCGGCATGCTGGCGATTCTGAAATCCACCGGCCTGTCGATCGGTTGGGGCATCCAGTTCCAGCAGCCGCTGTTCCTGGTCGCCATGACGGTGATCGTCACGCTCTTCGCCGCCAACCTGTGGGGGCTGTTCGAAATTCGCCTGCCGGCTTCCTTGGGCGGCGCGCTGGCGCGGGCCGGCGGCCAACATAGCCTGGGCGGCGATTTCCTCACCGGGGCCTTCGCCACGGTGCTGGCGACGCCGTGCTCGGCACCGTTCCTCGGCACCGCCGTTGGCTTCGCGCTGTCGCGCGGGACGGCCGACATATTCGCCATCTTCGCCGCCCTCGGCGTTGGCCTGGCCGCGCCCTATCTGCTCGTCGCGGCGCTGCCGGCGTTGGCCACGCGGCTGCCGCGGCCCGGGCCGTGGATGGTCTGGCTCAAGCGCGTGCTGGGCATAGCCCTGGCGGCAACGGCGGTGTGGCTGCTCACGGTGGTCGCCAACATCGCCGACGATAAAGCGGCTTTCGTGGTTGGCGCCCTGATGGTCGCCAGCGTTGCCGTCCTGGCCTCGGGTCCGATGCTCCTGGCGCGGGCCCGGCTGGCGACCCCGGCGATCGTCGGCGTGCTGGCGCTGGCCGCCCTGGCCGCGCCCGAAATTCTGCCGCGCACGGATTCCGGGCCGGCCACGGACGTGTCCGCCACGCATTGGCGGCCCTTCGATTGGGATGCGATCCCCGGCCTGGTGGCGCGCGGCAAGGTGGTGTTCGTCGACGTTACCGCCGACTGGTGCATTACCTGCAAGGCCAACAAGGCGCTGGTCCTGAACCGCGGCCCGGTGGCCGAGCTTCTCGCCGGCGCGGACGTGGTGGCGATGGTTGCCGATTGGACCAGGCCGAGCGACGAGATCAGCGCCTATCTCGCGAGCTTCGGGCGCTACGGCATTCCCTTCGACGTGATCTACGGGCCCGGCGCGCCCCAGGGCGAGCCGCTGCCGGAGCTCCTGACCCGTGGCTCGGTGATGGCCGGTTTCGCCCGTGCCGGCGGCGCGGCGGCGGAAAAGTCCGTGGCCGGCGAATAGCCCGTTCAAGACGATCATCGAGCCCGCACGAGCGGGCGCCAAAAAATCTATTTCCGTGCTTCGCTCGGGGGTGAAATTCCGCCGCCGAAGCCTTATCATTTCCGTAATCCATCGCTACGGCGTTCGGCCGGTTCGACGGCCAAGGCCGATCTTACAGGGGGAACGACATGACCATCAAAGTAGGCGACAAGATTCCATCGGTGACGCTCAAGCACATGAGCGCCGACGGCCCGGCTGATATCTCGGCGGACGAGCTGTTCGGCGGCAAGCGCGTCGTGCTGTTCGCGCTGCCGGGCGCCTTCACGCCCACCTGCTCGGCCAAGCACGTGCCCGGCTTCGTCGCCAAATCGGCGGATATCAAGGCCAAGGGCATCGACACCATCGCCTGCCTGTCGGTCAACGACGCCTTCGTCATGGGCGCCTGGGGCCGGGACCAGAACGTCGGCGACAACGTGCTGATGCTGGCCGACGGCAACGGCGAGTTCACCAAGGCGGTGGGGCTCGAGCTGGACGCTTCCGGTTTCGGCCTGGGCACGCGTTCGCAACGTTACGCCATGGTCGTCGATGACGGCGTGGTCACGACGCTCAACGTCGAGAATCCCGGTGCCTTCGACGTCTCGAGCGCGGAATCGGTGCTCGGCGCGCTGTAGCGCGAGCGGCCCACAACAAAATACCCTGTCGCAAAGCGATCGTAGGGGCGGGTTTCAAACTCGCCCCTACCGCCGACCGCTGGCGCATCCGCCCCGTCACCGATACGGAATCATGCCGGCGCGGGCGAGTGCGTCGGCGCGCTCGTTCTCGGGGTGGCCGCTGTGCCCGCGCACCCAGTGCCATTCGACCTCGTGGCGGGCCAGCGCCTCCTCCAGCCGGCGCCATAGATCCTCGTTCTTGACCGGCTTTTTGTTGGCCGTCTTCCAGCCTTTCGTCTTCCAGCCGTGGATCCACTTGGTGATGCCGTCCTTCACATAGGTGCTGTCGGTATAGAGGCGAACCTTGGCCGGGCGCTTGAGTGCCTCCAGCGCCTCGATCGCCGCGATCAGCTCCATGCGGTTGTTGGTTGTCTCGGCGGCGCCGCCCGACAGCTCCTTCTCGACGCCGTTGTAGCGCAGGATCGCGCCCCAGCCGCCCGGCCCCGGATTGCCGCTGCAAGCGCCGTCGGTATAGATGTCGACGATGTTCTCGCGCACGGAGGTCAATCCAGCCCGTAGGCGCCGGGGCCGCCGACGCCCTGATGGAAGCGCAGCTTGCGCAGATATTCGAGCGGGTCCTTGGGCTTTACCAGAGCGCCTTCGGGGTGATGCAGCCAGTCATAGAGCCGCGTCAAAAGGAAGCGCAGCGCGCTGCCGCGGGCGAACAGCGGCAGGGCATTGAGCTCGTCGCCCGAGATCGGCCGCTCCGCGCGGTAGGCTTTCAGCATGTGCCGCGCCTTGGTGATGTTGAAGCTGCCGTCCGCCTCGAAGCACCAGGCGTTGAGGCAGATCGCCAGATCGTAGGCGAAGAAATCGGTGCAGGCGAAGTAGAAGTCGATCAGCCCGCTCAGTTCGTCGCCCAAAAAGAACACGTTGTCGGGAAACAGATCGGCGTGGATCACGCCTTCGGGCAGGCCCTGGGGCCAGCCGGCCTCGACCGCTTCGAGCTCGGCCTCGATCACTTGCGGCAGATCCGGCTGTACCTCGTGCGCGCGCGCCGCCGAGGATTCGTAGAGCGGCCGCCAGTCCGCCACCGACAGGCCGTTGGGCCGGCGCATGTCGAACGACTGGCCGGCCAGATGCATGCGCGCCATCGCCGCGCCCAGGAGCGCGCAGTGCCGCGGCGTGGCGCGGCGCGGCCACATGCCTTGCAGAAACGTGACGATGGCGGCGGGGCGCCCACACAGCTCCCTGAGCGCGGAGCCGTCGCGCCCGTGGAGCGGCGTCGGGCAGGTCACCCCCTGGCCGGCCAGATGCTCCATCAGGCCAAGGAAGAACGGCAGATCGGCGCGTTCCACCCGCTTCTCGTAGAGCGTCAGGATAAAGCTGCCGCGGTCGGTTTGCAGCAGGTAGTTGGAATTCTCCACCCCCTCGGCGATGCCCTTGTAGGAGACCACCGCGCCAATATCGTACTGGCCGACAAAGGCGGTGAGCTCGTCGTCCGAAACTTCCGTGTAAACGGCCATGCCAATCCCTGTATCGGTCCTGTCGGGTGGGTGCCGGGGTCGGTCGGGGCCGCGCCGGTCTGGCGGTGTTCCTCTCATAACGCGGCCAAGCTGCCGCGATCAACCGTTTCCCGCCCAAATGGCGTTACCGCGACGCCCATGCGGCTTGTGCATCCGCGACGCTTCGCCTAGATTTGCGCGCGTCCGCCGGTTCCGGCGCACGACTCCGCCTTCAACGCAATCGCGACGGAGACACACATGACCGACCCCGTTCCCGCCCAAAAATCTCCCTATGACGTCGAGCTCGAGGCCGGCAAGAGATATGTGTGGTGTGCCTGTGGGCTCAGCAAGACGCAGCCCTTCTGCGACGCGTCGCACAAGAGCACCGATATCAAGCCCGTGGTTTTCACCGCGGAGGAGAGCAAGACCGTGTTTCTGTGCGGCTGCAAGCAGACCAAGGGCCAGCCATTCTGCGACGGCACGCATGGCAGGCTGTAGCCATCCTCCGGCGAGGTCCGGCCGGCCCGTCCGCGCGGCGATACATGTTGGTGGTTTTCGCCGCCTGACCGTCGCCGCCGGGCTTGCCCTGTTGGCTGCCGCCTGCACGGCGACCTCGCCCGCGGTTTGCCCGCGCGTCGCCGTTTTGGACCAAGCCTCCTCGCTCACCAAATTCGCCTCCGGCGGCGCCGGGCCGAACGACGTTTCCGTCGACGCCGAAATGGTAGGCGTTGAAATCGACTGCCTGTACAGGGGCGATCAGTCGGCCACGTTGGAAAGCAACCTGGCGATGGAGATCACCGCCCGGCGCGGCCCGGCAATGCGCGGCCAGGCGATCGAGGTGCAATACTTCGTGGCCATCACCGACCGCTCCGGCAACGTGCTTAGCAAGCGCGTTTTCCCACTGCGGCTCGACTTCGGCTCGCGCTCGACGCTGCGGCTCAAGGAACACACCTGGCAACAATACCAGTTGAGAGACGGCTCTTCGGGCTCCAGCTTCGAGATCTGGACGGGCTTCCAGCTTTCCGACGAGGAACTGAAATTCAATCGCGAACAGCGCGCGCGGTAGTGGCGCGCTTGACAATCCTTGATCTCGTTCTAGGGTATCGCCATCTGGTGTAGCGTACTACGAGTAGCGTTACGCCCGACGACCTCTGCGGGAGAGATCGGCGCGGTTTCGTGTAAGCCGGGCGGCGAAGGCCGCCGCGGCGAACCGACCCGGCGCCGGCGCCGAAGGAGCAACCGCCCCGGAAACTCTCAGGCAAACGGACCGTAGGGCGAGGGCACTCTGGAAAGCAGGCGGCGGACAATGTCCGCTTCCTCACCGAAGGGGTAACCCGGCGGACGAGATCGTCCGATCGACGCCGGCGAATCTCTCAGGTTCCGAGACAGAGGGGGCGGTCCTCCCGGCGCGTGGCGCGGGGCGGCGACCGCGACCCGTCGGAGGAGCCTGTGAGCGAAGTCCAGACCAACTCTCTGCAAAAGACGCCGCTTTACGCGTTGCATGTCGAGCTTGGCGCGCGCCTCGTTCCGTTCGCGGGTTACGGCATGCCCGTGCAGTTCACCGCCGGCATCATCGCCGAGCATACGCATACCCGCGCCGCCGCTTCGCTGTTCGACGTCTCGCACATGGGCCAGGTAGCACTTCGCGGCGCGGACGCCGCCGCCGCTCTGGAATCGCTGGTTCCCGGCGATATACAGGGGCTGGACGCCGGGCGCATGCGCTACACCCAGTTCACCAACGATGCCGGCGGCATCCTCGACGATTTGATGGTGACCAACGCCGGCGATCATCTTTTCGTCGTCGTCAATGCCTCCCGGAAGGAGGCCGATCTCGCGCGCATGAAGGCCGGTCTGTCCGGGCGTGCGACGGTCGAGCCGCTCGCGGACCGCGCACTCATGGCGCTGCAGGGGCCAAAGGCGGCCGAGGTGCTGGCGCGTTTGGCCCCGGATTGCCGCAACATGGTGTTTCTTTCGGGCGCCGTGCTGTCGTTGGACGGGATCGAATGCTTCGTCACCCGCTCGGGCTACACCGGCGAGGACGGCTTCGAAATTTCGCTGCCGGGCGAGACGGCCGAGCGTCTGGCGCGGCGGCTGCTGGCCGAGGAGGAGGTGGCGCCCGCCGGGCTCGGCGCCCGCGATTCGCTGCGTCTCGAGGCCGGTATGTGCCTTTACGGCCACGACATCGACGAGCGCACCACGCCGGTCGAGGCGGCGCTGACCTGGAGCATCGGCAAGCGCCGGCGCCAGGAGGGCGGCTTCCCCGGCGACGCCGTCATTCAAAGACAGCTTGCCGAGGGCGTGGCGCGGAAGCGCGTCGGCATCCTGCCCGACGGGCGGGCACCGGCGCGCGAGCACACCGGGATTTTCGCCGACGAGGCGATGGGAGAGCCAATCGGCGAGGTCACCAGCGGCGGCTTCGGCCCCAGCGTCGGCGGGCCGGTCTGCATGGGCTACGTCGCCACCAAATGGGCGGCGGCCGAGATCGCCATTACGCTCGACGTGCGCGGCAAGGCGCGCCCGGCGCGGGTGGTGAAAATGCCCTTCGTGCAACCCAACTACTACCGAGGCCAATAGGAAAGAGGGGAATCCCCATGAGCGGCGAACAATATTCCAAGGATCACGAATGGATCCGCATGGAAGGCGAGATTGCCACCGTCGGCATTAGCAACTACGCCCAGGAGCAGTTGGGCGACGTGGTCTATGTCGAGCTGCCCGAAATCGGCGCCGCCGTCGAGGCCGGCGGACAAGCCGCGGTGGTCGAATCGGTCAAGGCCGCAAGCGAAATCTACGCGCCCGTGGCCGGCGAGGTGGTGGAGGTCAACGAAAGGCTCACCGAAGAGCCCGGCCTGATCAACGAGTCGGCCACGGGCGACGGCTGGTTTTTCAAAATTCGGATTAGCGGCGGCGGCCTGCCGGACGGGATGATGGACGAGACCGCCTACAACAAATTCCTGGAAACCCTGGGCTGACAATACGCGGGAGACAAACGATGCCGGAGACGCGGCGCCCGTTCGAAGAGCTCGAGCAACGGGATGATTTCATCGGCCGCCACATCGGCCCGGGCGAGGCGGATATATCCGCCATGCTGAATGTCGCGGGGCACGCGTCGCTCGACGCGCTCACCGACGCGGCGGTGCCGCGATCGATCGTGGCGCCGACGCCGATGGACCTGCCGGCGCCGCGCACCGAGGCCGACGTGCTGGGCGAGTTGCGGGAGATGGCGGCGGAGAACCGCGTCTTCAAGTCGCTCATCGGGCAGGGCTATCACGACTGCGTCACGCCGCCGGTGATCCTGCGCAACGTCATGGAGAATCCGGGCTGGTACACCGCCTACACGCCGTACCAGCCGGAAATCTCGCAGGGCCGGCTCGAGGCGCTGCTGACCTTCCAGACCATGGTCTGCGATCTCACCGGCATGCAGATCGCCAACGCCTCGCTACTCGACGAGGCCACCGCGGCGGCCGAGGCGATGACTCTTTGCCACCGGGTCGGCACGAGCAAGAGCGGCCGCTTCTTCGTGGCCGCGGACTGCCATCCGCAGACCATCGACGTGTTGAAGACCCGCGCCGCGCCGCTCGGCATCGAAATCGTCACCGGTGATCCCTTTGGCGATCCCTTTGGCGGCGATCTCTCCGGCGGCGGGTTCTTCGGCGCGCTGCTGCAATATCCCACGACCGATGGGCGGGTCGCCGACTATGCCGGGCTTGTTTCCCGCGCCCACGAATCGGGCGCGCTGGTCACCGTTGCCGCCGATTTGCTGGCGCTGACCCTGCTTGCGCCGCCGGGCGAATGGGGCGCCGACGTGGTCATCGGCTCGGCCCAGCGCTTCGGCGTGCCGCTGGGATTTGGCGGGCCGCACGCGGCCTATCTCGCCACCGGCGTGTCGTTCAAGCGCAACATCCCGGGCCGGCTCGTCGGTGTTTCCGTCGACGATCGCGGCCGCCCGGCGCTGCGCCTGGCGCTGCAGACGCGGGAGCAGCACATCCGCCGCGAGCGCGCCACCAGCAACATCTGCACCGCCCAGGTGCTGCTCGCGGTGATGGCCGGGCTCTACGCGGTCTATCACGGGCCCGAGCGCCTGAAAACCATCGCTGGGCGGGTGCACCGGCTTACCGGCACGCTGGCCGCCGGGCTCGAACGGCTGGGCTTCGCCCCCGAAAGCGACAGCTTCTTCGATACGATCGTGGTCGAGGCCAAGGGAGATTCCGCTTCGATCCATGCGCGCGCGCGGGAGGCGGGGATCAACCTGCGCGCGGCCGGCGAGTCCCGCATCGGCATCGCCCTGGACGAATGTACCGCGCGCGCCGATATCGAGGCCGTGTGGCGCGCTTTTGCCGGGTCCGGGAAGGTCGGCTTTGCCTTCGCCGAGGCCGAGGCGGAGGCGGAGTCCGCCGGCGGCATTCCGGCCGGACTGCGGCGCGCCTCGCCGATCCTCGCGCACGAGGTGTTCAACAGCCACCATTCCGAGACCGAGATGCTGCGTTATCTCCGGCGTCTCCAGGCCCGCGACGTGGCCCTCGACCGCTCGATGATCGCGCTCGGCTCGTGCACCATGAAGCTCAATGCCACGACCGAGATGATCCCCGTGACCTGGCGCGAATTCGCCGCCATCCATCCCTTCGCGCCCGCCGAACAGACCAGGGGCTACGCCCGGCTGATCGCCGGGCTCGAAGCGCAGCTCGCCGCCATAACCGGTTTTGCCGCCGTTTCGCTGCAGCCCAACGCGGGCTCGCAGGGCGAGTTTTCCGGGCTGTTGGCGATCCGCCGTTATCACGAAAGCCGGGGCGAGGCCGGCCGCGACGTCTGTCTGATTCCGTCTTCGGCGCACGGCACCAACCCGGCGAGCGCGGTGATGGCGGGCATGCGGGTGGTGGTGGTGGCGTGCGATGAAAAAGGCAACGTGGACGTGGCCGACCTCGAGGCCAAGGCGGCCGAACACGCCGATGATCTCGCCGCCCTGATGATCACCTATCCCTCGACCCACGGCGTGTTCGAGGAATCCATCGTCGAGATCTGCGAGATCGTGCACGAGGCGGGCGGTCAGGTCTACATGGACGGCGCCAATCTGAACGCGCTGGTGGGGTTGTGCCGGCCCGGCGAGTTCGGGCCCGACGTCGGCCACCTCAACCTGCACAAGACCTTCTGCGTCCCGCATGGCGGCGGCGGACCCGGCGTCGGGCCGATCGGCGTCGGCGCGCATCTGAAGCCGTTCCTGCCGGGCCACGGAGAGCGGCCCGAGGCGGGTCCCGAAAACGCGCCGGCCGTTGCCGCGGCACCTTGGGGCAGCGCCGGCATCCTGCCGATCTCCTGGGCCTATATCGCGCTGATGGGCGCTACCGGTCTCAGGCGCGCGAGCCAGGTGGCGATCCTCAACGCCAACTATATGGCCAAGCGTTTGGCGCCGCATTATCCGGTGCTCTACACCGGGCCCGGCGGGCTGGTGGCGCACGAATGCATCATCGACTTGCGGCCCTTGAAGGAGAGCGCCGGCATTTCCGTCGACGACGTCGCCAAGCGGCTGATCGATTACGGTTTCCACGCGCCGACAATGTCGTTCCCGGTGGCCGGCACCTTGATGATCGAGCCGACCGAAAGCGAATCCCGGGCCGAGCTCAACCGCTTCTGCGACGCCATGATCGCCATCCGCGAGGAAATCCACCGCGTCGAGGCCGGCGCCTGGCCGGCCGACGACAACCCGTTGGTGAACGCGCCGCACACGGCCGAGGAGCTCACGGCGGAAAGCTGGGGGCATCCCTATTCGCGCGAGATCGCGGTGTTTCCGGCGCACTGGCTGCACGCCGACAAATACTGGCCGCCGGTCGGCCGCGTCGACCAAGTCTATGGCGACCGCCATCTGATCTGCGCCTGCCCGCCGATGGAGGCGTATCTCAGCGCCGCCGAGTAGGGGGCGGCGCGCTTTCGGTACGCGCACTCCTAGGAACAGGCGCTAACGCTCGACGGGTATCGCGCGCACGGCGAACACAAATGCGACAATCAATATCGCGGCACCCACCAGATAAGGCGTGTCGCGCCCGAACGTGGCGAACAGCACGCCGGCGGTGGCCGGGCCGAAGATTCGGGCCATCGCCTGCGCCGACTGCGAAGCGCCCATCACCGCGCCCTGATTGTGCGCCGGCGCGTTGCGCGAGGTGAGCCCGCTGAGCGATGGATTGCCGAGCCCGATACCGAGCGCGATAAAGCCGCCGCTAACCAAAATCAGCGCCGACGAATCCACCAATGGCACCATGCCGATGCCGATGGCCATGGTGGCGATCCCGACGCGCACCACCCAGGCCTCGCCGCGCGCGTGCACCAGCCGCCCGACCAGCACCCCCTGCACGAGTACCAGGACGACGCCGATATAGGCGAAGAACCAGCCGGTCTCGCGCGGCCCCCACTGGAGCGCCCGCTCGGTCCACATGGCGAAGGTCGATTCCACGCCGCCCATGACGAAGCCCAGCACGGAGATGATGATTACGGGATAGGCCACGCCGGGCACCGCCATCACCTTGGCGAAGGCGCGGAAACGTGCTCCCGGCCCGCCCGGCAGCTCGGGCGGCGCGTGGCGCGCCGGCTCGCGCAGGAATACCAGACCCAGCAGCACGGCAAGGCCCGAGATCGCGGCGGCGGCCAGGAACGGCGTGCGAAAATCGGGATTGGCGGGATCGGAGCCGGCCAGCAACCCGCCGATCGCCGGACCCAGAATGAAGCCGGCTCCCAGCGCCGCCCCGAGAAATCCCATATGACGGGCGCGTTCTTCGGGCCGGGTGATGTCGGCGATATAGGCGTGGGCGACGGAAATATTGGCCCCCATCGCCCCCGCCAGCGCCCGCGAAACGAACAGCATCCACAATGCGTCGGCAAAACCGAGCCAGGCGAAGGAGAGCACCGAGCCCATCAGGCTCATCAGCAGTACCGGCTTGCGCCCCCAACGATCGCTGACCCAACCCCAGAGGAACGCGAAGACGAACTGGAAGGCCGCGTAGACCGCCATCAGCGAGGCCACGAGATCGGGCGTCGCATCGAAATGTTCGGCCCAAAATGGCAGGAACGGAATAATGATGCCGAATCCCACCATGTCCACGAACACGGTGAGCAACAGCACGACCAGCGCACCACGACCGTTGACCGGGGCGCTCAATCTTGCTCGCGGCGGTCGTCGGGGCGGGGCGTCACCGCCGGCCGAAGAGGCGTTCGATGTCGGCCAGCTTGAGCTCCACGTAGGTGGGCCGGCCATGGTTGCACTGGCCGGAATGCGGCGTGGCTTCCATCTGGCGCAGCAGCGCGTTCATCTCGGCCGGCGCCAAACGGCGGCCGGCGCGTATGGAACCATGGCAGGCCATGGTCGAGGCAACCTCTTCCAGCCGCTCCTTGAGCGCGAACGCGTCGCCCATTTCGGCGAGCTCGTCGGCCAGGTCGCGTACCAAACCCTGAATGTCCGTCTCGCCCAAAAGCGCCGGCGACTCGCGCACCACCACCGCGCCCGGCCCGAAACGTTCGAGCGCCAGCCCCAGCGTCATGAGCTCGTCGGCGCGCGCCACCAAGCGGTCGCAGGCCGCTTCGTCGAGTTCGACCACTTCCGGGATCAGCAAGCCCTGACGCTTGATGCCGTCCGCTTCCAGCGCCGCCTTCATGCGCTCGTAGACGAGCCGTTCGTGCGCCGCGTGCTGGTCGACGATGACGACGCCGTCGGCGGTCTGGGCGACGATATAGGTCTCGTGCACCTGCGCCCGGGCGGCGCCCAGCGGGTAGTCGACCAAATGCTCGTTCGACGTCGCCTCGCCACCACCCGGCGCGCCCGCCCCCTCCCCTTGAGCCGGCGCCGATGGCGCGGCGAATTCCGAAAACGCCCGCTGTGGCGACTCGGGCCGGCCGAGCGGAGACGCCAGTGGTGCCTGATACTCGGCCGCCGTTTCCGCCAGACCGCGCGTCGCATAGCCGCCCGAAGGATGGCGATGTCCGCCACCACCGATACCTCCGGGGCGCATCGCGCCCAGGGCATAGGCGGCCACACTGGTCGAGGCGCGGTGCCCAGCCTCGGCCAACGCGTGCTTCAGCGCGCCGACGATCAGGCCGCGCACCAGCCCGGCATCGCGGAACCGCACCTCGGCCTTGGTCGGATGCACGTTGACGTCGACCGTCTCGGCCGGAACGTCGAGGAACAAAGCGACCAGTGGGTGCCGGTCGCGGGCCAGGAAATCCTGATAAGCGCCGCGCACCGCCCCGTGCAGCAGCCGGTCGCGCACCGGGCGGCCGTTGACAAACAAATATTGCTGCCGCGCGTTGCCGCGGTTCAGCGTCGGCAGGCCGATATGGCCGGTCAGGCGCAGCCCCTCGCGTTCGGCCTCGACGGCAAGCGCGTTGTCGGCGAAATCGCGCCCCATGATTGCCGCCAGACGGTCGAGGCGGGCCGCGAACAGCTCGCCCTGCGCCGCCGCAAGCTTGACCAGATCGCGCTCGCCATCGCCAAGCGCAAAGGCGATGCCGGGATGGGCCATGGCCAGGCGCTTGACCGCGTCGACGGCGTGGTTGAGCTCGGTCCGTTCGGTCTTGAGAAACTTGAGTCGCGCCGGCGTGGCGTAGAACAGGTCGCGCACCTCGACCCGCGTGCCGGACGGGTGGGCGGCCGGCGTCGGACCGCGCTTGACGCCGCCTTCCAAGTCGACCCTCCAGGCGGACTCGGCTTCGACGGCGCGGCTGGTGATCGACAGGCGGCTCACGGCGCCGATCGAGGGCAGCGCCTCGCCCCGAAACCCGAGTGTCGCGATATGGGTGAGATCGCCTTCGGGCAGCTTGGAGGTGGCGTGGCGTTCGACGGCGAGCGCGAGATCGTCCCCATTCATGCCGCGCCCGTCGTCGCTGACCGAGATCAGCGCCCGCCCGCCGTCGCGTACCGTCACCTCGATGCGCCGCGCGCCGGCGTCGATGGCGTTCTCCACCAGCTCCTTGACCGCGGCGGCCGGCCGTTCGACCACCTCGCCGGCGGCGATGCGGTTGACCAGATCTTGCGGCAGCAGGCGTATGGTCACGGAAGCTACATCTCGCTGAGATATTGGCGGGCCAGGATTTTGCCCTCCTCCACCGCCGGCTGGTCGAAGGGATCGATACCGAGAATACGGCCGGCGAGGATGGTCTCCAACATGAAGTGCATCATCATCGCACCCAGCGCGCGTTCGTCAAGACGGGGCAGGCTGAATATCCTGACCGGCCGGCCGCGCCGCGCCAGCGCCTCGGCGGTGGCGCGCTGCTCCGCCGCCATCAGGTCGCCCATGCTACGCCCGGCGAGGTAGGAAAGCGCCTGATCACCGCCTGCGCCGCCGATGCCGCCCGCCCCATCGAGCGCCGCGCCGGACCCCGCGCGATCGATCAGGACCAGTGTGAACAGCTTGTCGCGCGGCCCGTCGAGGTAGAGTTGCAACTGGCTGTGCTGGTCGACGGCGCCGATGGCGGCCAGCGGCGTGGTGCCGTGCCCGCCCTTGCCCAGGCTTTCCGCCCAGAGCTGACAGAACCACGAAGCGAACGGGCGCAGCTGGTCGGCGTAGGGCATCAATACCGTCGCCGTCACCCCGTGATGGCGGGCCAGTGCTATCTGAATCGCCGCGCCCAGCGCCGGCGCCGACATTCCCGGGTCGCCATCGGCCAGCGCCGCCTCGAGCACCTCGCCGGCGCCGGCGCGGAAAGCGGCGGCGTCGAGCCCGGCGATCATCGCCGGCAACATGCCGACCAGCGACAGCACCGAAAATCGGCCGCCGAGGCCTGGATCGTGCGCCAGCACCTCGATGCCGTCGCGCGCGGCGAGCCGGCGCAGCGGGTTGTCGGTGGGCTCGGTCACCGCCGTAACGTGGCGCGATAAATTTTCGGCCCCCAGCGCGTCGATCATCGCCGCGCGGCAGGTCAGGAACTGAGCCATGGTTTCCGCGGTGCCGCCGGATTTCGAGATCACGATAAACCCGGTGCGCGCCGGCTCGACGGCGCCGAACAGGGCGTCGAAGCTCGTGGGGTCGATGTTGTCGAGAAACCGTAACCGCGGTGCCGAGGCGGAAAGCGCCGTTACCGCCTGTCCGCCGAGCGACGAGCCGCCGGTCCCAAGAACCACGACGTCGTCGAAGGCGTCGCGGTAGCGCGCCGCGATTGCCGCGAGCGCGGCGAGATCGTCGCGCGCTCCTGGAAGCGACAGCAGCGGCAGCGTGCCGCCGGCCTGGGCCGTGCGCAGCTCGTCGAGTGCCGATGCTGCTTCGGACAAGGTCTCTCGGACCTCTTCTTCGCTCAGGATCCCGGACGCGAAGCAGGCGTCGGTCTCGATCCGATAGGGCATGGGGAGGGTATATCCCGTCCGCCGCCTGTCCGAAAGGGGCAGCGCAACGAGGGCAGCATTCAGCCGCCGGTATAACCGTCGGGATTGCCAACGACGACGAAGGTCAACGCGTCGGCATCGAGCCATTTGTGCGCCACGCGCCGGATATCCTCAATGGTCACGGCCTCGATGAACGAGTTGCGGCGGTCGAGATAGTCGATGCCCAGATTCTCGATCTGAATACCCGCGAGCATGCTGGCGATACGCCGGCTGCTGGTGAAGCGCAAAGGGAACGAGCCGGTAAGGAACGTCCTGGCGGCATCGAGCTCGGATTCGGTGATGCCGTCCTCCGCCATGCGCCGCCACTCCACGCGGATCAAATCGACGGATTGTTTGACGCGGCCGTTCTGGGTGCCGACGGCGCCCAGGATCAGGGCGCTGTGGCGCAGCGGGTTGAGCGACGAGTAGACCGAATAGGCAAGGCCGCGCTTCTCGCGAATCTCGTTGTAAAGGCGCGAGCTGAAGCCGCCGCCGCCCAACAGGTAATTCATTACGTAGGCGGTATAAAAGTCGGGGTCGTCCCGCTTCAGGCCGCGCTGGCCGAAGATCACCACGCTCTGCGGGATCGGCCGGCGCACGATTTTTACTCCGCCGGCGGTCCTCGGCGTGGTCTCGGCGACACGCCACGGCGCCGCCTTGGGCGGCAGTCCGCCGAACGTCCGGTCAAGATGCCGCGCCAGTTCCTTGGCGTTCACGTCGCCGACCACGCCGATAACGAGATTGTCGCGGGCGAAGCGCCGGCGCACGAACGCGCGCAGATCGTCGGCGGCAATCGCCTTGATGGTCTTGGTCGTACCGCCCCGGGGACGGCCATAGGGGTGGTCGGGAAATGCCGTGCTCCACCACGTCCGGCCGGCAATATAATTGGGATCCTCGGCGTTCTCGGCCAGACCGGCCAGGAGTTGGCTGCGAATGCGCTCGACGGGCTCTTCGTCGAAGCGCGGCTGGCTAAGCGCCAGACCAAGGAGCTCGAAGGCTTCGTCGCGGTTCTCGGTCAGCGTGCGCACGCTCCCCGAGAAGGAATCGAATCCCGCGGAAAAGCGCAGCCCGACCGAAAGGTCCTCGAGCCGCCGCTGAAACGTCATCGAATCGAGATCGCCCGCGCCTTCGTCGAGCAGCCCCGACGCCATCTCGGCAAGACCTTCCCTACCCGCGGGGTCGAGCGCGGCGCCGCCGCGGAAGATGAACTGCACGGAGAGGATCGGGTTGGCGTGGTCCTCGATCAGCCAGGCCTCGATGCCGCCGGGACTGATGACGCGCTGGATCGCCGTGTTCGGCCGCGCCGCTTGCTTGCCGGCGGCCAGGGCGGTGCCGCCGGCCGCCGCGATCACCGACAAAAACGCTACAATCGCCGCGCGCGGCAAACGGGAAAAGGGCATGGCGGCCAGCGTCGGGTGCGTCATTTTTGCTCCTTGGCCTTCGATTTTGCCCTCGCCTCCTGCTTCGCCAGCGGCAGCAGCAGGGCGGTCACCGAATTGTTCAGGCGAAATACGGCGGC